>DAPKRQ010000236.1:0-7330 GCA_031800475.1 Myxococcales bacterium LLY-WYZ-16_1 | reverse complement strand
AGCGTGACCTCCGACGACGCCACCGCCACCCGCACCCGGCCCCTCCGCACCCGCAGGTGCCGTTCGCTCCAATCGACCTCAACCGCGCTCCAGTCTCCGTCGGTCAACTCTGGCAAGCGACGCCGCAGCCTCACAAGCGTCCGGTAGGCCTCGAGCACCCGGGAGTGCTCCGGCCGCTCGAGCTCGGTCCAGTCCAGGCGGCTCTGCTCGAAGGTGGATGGGTCCACTGGGTCCAGCACCCGGTCTGGGGACCAGCCGAAGGCGGCAAACTCCCGGCGGCGACCGTCTCGGACCGCCCGGCGGAGCTTGGGGTCTTCGAAGTCGCAGAAGAAGGCAAAGGGGCTCGACGCCGCCCACTCCTCGCCCATGAACAGCATCGGAACTCCGGGCGAGGTCAAGACCAGGGCCGCCGCAGCCAGCGCGCCCTCCACCCCGCACAGCTGGTGAAGGCGCTCGCCGGCGGCCCGGTTTCCGACCTGGTCGTGGGTCTGGGCGTAGACCACGAACCGATGTCCCGGAGCGTCGTTCGGCCGGCCGTGCCGGCGCTGTCGAAAGGACGAGTGGACCCCGTCGATCACATACGGCGATCGAAGGCCCTTGGCCACGGGCCCCCAACCGCCAAAGTCCTGGTAGTACCCCGCATCTTCGCCGGTCAGCTGGGCGTGGAGCGCGTGGTGCAGATCGTCCGCCCACTGGGCATCCATGCCCAGGCCGTGAGCCTGGCGCGGTCGGACCATCCGGGGGTCGTTCAGGTCGCTTTCGGCGATCAGCACGAGGGGCCGACCGACCTGGGCTTCGAGCGCCGCGACCTCGCAGCTCATCTGCTCCAAAAAAGGCAGGGCGGAGCGGTCTTCGAAGGCGTGAACCGCATCGAGGCGGAGGCCGTCCAGATGAAACCCTTCGAGCCACCACCGCACGTTGTCCAAAAAGAACCGGCGCACGGGCTCACAGCCCCGATCGTCCAGGTTCACCGCGTTCCCCCACGGGGTGTGGACCCGGTCCGTGAAGTACGGGCCAAACTCGGCCAAGTAGTTTCCCTCGGGACCCAGGTGGTTGTAGACCACGTCGAGGATCACCCCGAGGCCCCGCCGGTGACAGGCGTCCACCATCCGGCACAGGCCCTCCGGGCCGCCGTACGGCTCGTGAACTGCGAACAGACCGACGCCGTCGTACCCCCAGCCATGCTGGCCCGGAAAGCTCGCCACCGGCATCAGTTCCACGTGGGTCACGCCCAGGTCGATCAGGTGGTCCAGATGCGAGACCACACCGTCAAAAGTCCCTTCGGTGGAAAAGGTCCCCACGTGCAGCTCGTAGATGACAGCCGCCGATAGGGGCACGGCCCGAAATCCCTGGTCGTTCCAGTGGAAGGTTCCAGGATCGAACCGCCGGCACGGTCCATGGACCCCGTCCGAAAGCCGCTCAGCTCGCGGATCCGGGCGGGTCGGGCCGCCGTCCAGTGAAAAGCCGTAGGGCGTGTCGAAGGTGGGCAGCTGCCCCCACCAGTGGCCGTCGCCGTCGGGCGACATGGATCTTCGCCCCGCGTCGGTGACCAGGTCCACTTTCTGGGCGGCCGGCGCCCAGACCCATACCGGCGTCGGGTCGCTCACCCGGCCTCCCGAACCAGCAGCGCCACCGGAAAGTGTCGAAGCAGGGACTCCACCTCGGGCGGCTCCTCGTGGAGGATTCCGTCGAACGCGTTTCGCCACGCACCGGCCGGCAGCTCCACCCGGGTCGCGTTCCAAGCCGGGGCGTGCAGCGTCCGCCGCGGCGCCACGGTGACGATGCGGTCGCTTCGCGAGAACGCGATCAGTCGGCCGGCGCCGGGCCCATCGACGCCGATCCGCGCAGCGCCTCCTTCGAAGGCTTCCGGATCGTGGGTCCGAACGGCCAGGGCCGTGGCCACCACCCACAGCTTGGTCCGACCCGAGTCCCAGTCGGCCGCGAGGGTGTCCGCCACCTCGGTCCGCGGCGACAGCCCCGGCTCCCAAGCCGGAAGCTCGTCGAGCAGTC
Source organism: Myxococcales bacterium LLY-WYZ-16_1 (assembly GCA_031800475.1). Taxonomy (GTDB): domain Bacteria; phylum Myxococcota; class Kuafuiibacteriia; order Kuafuiibacteriales; family Kuafuiibacteriaceae; genus Kuafuiihalomonas; species Kuafuiihalomonas phototrophica. Next base: position 5,320 of record DAPKRQ010000236.1, on the reverse strand, counting down.
GCTCCCGAAGATCGAAATCGACCGGCCGGCGGTTGTCCGGGTCCACGAGACTCCAGCTGAACAGCTCGCACCCTTGGTAGATGTCGGGAACGCCGGGGGCGGTGAGCTTGACCAGGGTCTGTGTGAGTCCGTTGAGCTTACCCGCTGGAGCGATTCGCTTCACATAAGATTCCACCGAGTGGACGAGCTCGGTATCCTCCAGCATGCGCTGGATCAGCGTCCGAACCCGCTTTTCGTAGCGAGCGTCCTGCCGGGTCCACGATGTGTGGGTCTTTGCCTCGCGCCCGAATTTCTCGAAGTATGCCGTCAGGCGTCCCTCGTCGATGGGCCAAGCTCCCACCCAGGTCTGAAAGATCGCATAAAGCGTCTCCGGGTCCACGTCGTCGCCCCCGTGGATTCGACACCGCTCCCGCCACAGGGCCGCACAGCGGCCCCATTCGTCCGGATCTTCGGACAAGACCGCGAGCCGGGCGCGCACGTCTTCGCTGCGTTTGGTGTCGTGGGTCGAGGTGGTCAGCATCGGGGTGCGATGGGACGCTTCGGCCAAAAAACCGTGAAACTGGTCCAAGGAGACCGCCGGATCGGCGGGCTGGCCTCCCACGTCGTTGGCGGCGAGCAGCCGCACGTGGCGGTACATGGCCGTGTCCTCCACGCCCTTCGCCATGGCCGGTCCGGTCAGCTGCTGAAAGCGAAGGGCGAGCTCTTCTTCGAGGTCGCCTTCGAAGCGAAGAAGAAGAACGTCTGCGAACCACTCGACCAATTCCGGGTCCAGTTCGGGCAGCTCCCGCTTCACCCGGGCCGCGACTCGGTCCACCACGGCCCGGTCCGCCATGGATGGGGCGGAGTCTCGGGGGGAGACGTAGGTTCGATAGACCGGAAACCTCACCACGAAAGCCTCGATCAACTCTCGCAAGGTGGCCTTCGAATGATCTCGATGCCGCCTGTGGCTTTCCGTGACCAACGAGGCGAGACTCACCAGTCGGGTGATGTCGGCTTGCAGGCCATCCTGCAATACGGAGGCCTTGCACTCGGCGACGATCTGGTCGAAGTCTTGGGTGTGGCCCAAGAACGCTCGGGCTGCCGCGCTCAGCTTGTCGAGCCCGTCGGGATCCAGCAGCACCCCGGTGACTTGTCGCATGAAGTCGTAGCCGGTCGTGCCCGCGCACGCCCAGTTTTCGGGGAGCCGTTCGTCGTGCTCGAGGATCTTCTCGACCACCGTCCACGCGGTGGGTGCCCGCTGCTTGAGCATCGTGAGGTATCCCCGAGGATCCCGCAGTCCGTCGATGTGATCGATCCGGAGCCCGGTCACGTCGCCGGCGTCGACCAGCTCGAGCACCCGGCGGTGCGTGTCTTCGAATACCTCCGGATCTTCCATGCGCAAGCTCACCAGCGTGTCGATGTCGAAGAAGCGCCGATACTCGAGCTCCTGTCGTCCCGTTCGCCAGTACCGCAGGCGAAAGTTCTGCCGCTCCAGGAAAGCGTCGAGCCGATCGATGTCGTCGTTCAGGAGCTCGATCTCGGCAAGCAAGGCTTCCTTTTGACTCGGGACTTGCAAGGCCCCGGCCATCAAGCGATGCAAGACGACTTGCTCTTGGTGCCGGCTTCTGCTGCCCTGCCGGTCTTTGGCGAACAAGTCGGGCAGCCGTTCGAAGGCAGCGGCCAAAAAGGCCAGGTCTTCGCTGTCGGCCCGGTCCGCCGCCGCCCGCAGCAGGTCGCCCAGGGAGCGAGGCGCTGCCGGAAAGGTGTGGTCGTGGTAGCGCACCACGAACTTGCCTGGCTCGGTCAGCTCCACACGGAGCTCCCGGGCTTCGAGCACGCGCCCCGAGTGGTCACCCAGGACCGGAAGCAACACCCGGTCGTCCGCGGCGCCGTGGGCGCCCCAGTCCACGTCGAAATAGCTGGCAAAGCGGCTCGCGGGACCGTTTTCGAGGACGTCCCACCACCACCGATTCCCGGGGGTGCCGATGGCCATGTGGTTCGGCACCAGATCCACCACCTGGGACAGGCCGGCTTCGGCCAAAGTTCGGCACAACCGCAGATACGCCGCTTCGCCCCCCAAAGCCTCGCTGATCTGGGTGTGGTCCACCACGTCGTAGCCATGCCGACTTCCGGGTGCGGCCTGCAGGATCGGCGAAAGGTACAGGTGGCTGACGCCCAGCCGCCGAAAATAGCCCACCCGGTCCCGCAGGGCGTCGAAGTGCAGTTCGGGGGTCAGCTGGACCCGGTATGTGGCCCGCGGCAACACGTCTCCTCATGGCCCTCCGGGTCCCGGGCAGGCAAGCGGGCCCTTCCCTGAAGCCGATCCGTTCAGGAATCGGCACCGCTCGTCAGGGTCAGCTCCACCCGGTTGTTCTGGGCCCGACCGCGGCGGGTCAGGTTGGGCGCCACCGGGCGCTCCGGTCCGAACCCGCGGGTCTCGAGCCGATCGGGTGCCACACCCCGATCGACCAGGGCGCGCTTCACGGCCTCGGCCCGCTGCCGGGACAGCTCGGCCAGGGCCTCGGCGTCGCCCCGGTTGTCGGTGTGCCCTTCGACCGACACCGTCAAAGCGGGCTTCCGCAGCAAAAGGTCCCCCACTTCGGCCAGGCCCTGCTTCACGGCGTCGGACAGCTCCGCCGAATCGGCGTCGAACAAAAGCGGAGCGTCCAAGGCGATGCGGTCTTTATCGACCCGGGCGGCGGATGGCCCTCGCTGCACGCTCAGGTCGACCTGGCCCCCATCTTCTCCCGTCACCTCCACCGGGGCGCCCCGGGCCAGATATCCCTCGGGGGTGGCCACGACCCGGTAGCTCCCGGGCTCCACGGCCAGTTCGAACCGGCCGTCGGAGCCGGTCCGACCCTCGACCGAGGTCGGTCCGACGGCCCGCACCGGGACGTCGGCCAGGGGTCCCGAGGGCCCGGACACCCGGCCTGCCAAGGTGGCGCCGGTCTCGGGAGCCAGAGCTACCTCCACCTCGACCTCCTGGTCGGGCGGCAGGTCCAAGGTGGCGCTCCCCGGCTCGTAGCCTCGGAGTTCGACCCGAATCTGGAGGGGCCCGCCCTCCAGAGACTGGGAGGTGAAACGACCCTCTTCGTCGGTGGCCACTGGACTCGATCGGTCGAAACGAACGATCGCACCGGCCAGAGGGGCGCCCGAGTCTTGGTCCACGACCCGTCCGGTCAGACGAGCTCGAGCTGCCGGAGCGTCCGGAATCAGCACCGGCACCGAGACCGCTTCGGCCGGGCCACCGCCCCGGTCGTTGCGCAATCCGAACGGATCCAGGACATAGGAGGCCAGGAACACCACGTTGTACGGGGGCACCGGTGGCACGCCGGCGGTCTGGTCCGGGGTGAGGCCGATCTCGACCGCCACGTCGAAGCTGAAGGGGTCGAGGCCGTTCACCCGAATCCCCGGCGTGAGCCGCTGGGGCAACACCCGAGTCGCCGCGGGCCGAAAACTCTGGTCGATGGGGTCGAGGGCTTGCTTCGGGGCGAGGCCGCTTCCCTCGACCACCACCCCAGGCGTCGCCTCGTAGCCGAGTGGGATCTCGATGGTATACTCGAGATATGGCGTCACCCACTGCACCGGCACCTCCAGCGCCAGGCCGGCCACCAGCCGGTCGAACTCGCTGATGCCCAGAGCGAACTGCTCGGCCGGACCCAGGGCGTCCGCCCCGTCCAACAGATCGTCGGAGCCGTCGTACAGGTAGCCAAAGTTCAGGTGGGCTCGAAGCGGGATCGGGTCCGGCAGCCCGAGCAGGTCCACGGTGGCCAGCAGCCGTGGGCGGACCTGCACTGCGCCGTATCCGGACGCGTCCACGGCGGTCAGCGCCCGCACCGACAGGTCGGCGCCCAGGGAAAAGACGTCGACGATCGGGTAGTAGCCTTTGGCGCCGAAGGTCAGGTCACCTTGACTTTGCAGCAGCGTCGGCTGGGTTACGTCGCTTTGGGTGGAGGCGAGCCCCACGTTCAGCCACAGCTCCAAATAGTCCACCGGCGAGCCGGCGAGACCCAGCACGCCCCCGAACCGCGACGCCCCGTCGCCGTCCCGGATGAATCCGTCGCTCGCGAAGAAGTCGACGCCCAAAGACACCCGGAACGAGCCCGGGTCCAATCCAGAGGCCGCCCCGAGCCGGAGCACGCCGGTGGCACCCGAAAACCCGCCCGCACGCTTTGTCGGGTTCGAATCCTGTGGGACGTTGGCGTCTGACGCGGCGGTCGACGCCGGCGGCGACGCCGGATCGGGCGCCTGAGCCCAGGCGGGGGTGCACAGGAGCACCCAAGGAAGGAGCGGCGGGATTGCGGAGGATCTCACGGGTGACCGACCTCGGTACGCTAGGTAGGGCCGAGCGTCCTGTCAAAGGACCGGCCCGCCCCAAGTTCGTACCGATTTCGAGCGGAGTTCGGTCCCTCGCAGTGCTGTTCGGCTTGGCGCTCGCCGGTCCCGCCGCGGCCCAACCGTCGGGCTTCGTCAGCTCCCGCGCCTACTACCACCACCTGCGGTCCCGGATCGCGGAGCTGCGGGGCGAAGAGGAGGCCGCTCGCCGCGACGTGGGGCTGGCGCTTCTGTACGACGACCGCAGTCCGAGCCTTCGGGCCCGGGCTGCCCGCGGCCATCTGGCCCGCGGCCGGTCCGATCGGGCCCAGGAAGTGGCCCGCGGCTTGCCCGACCCGCTGCTGAGGGCCCGTCTGGCCCTGTCTCGGGGCCGGGTCGAGCAAGCGGAGCGGGAGCTTGGCCGGGCGTTGCGGCAGGACCGGCTCGACGGGCGGGGGTTCGTTGCGGTGCTCGAAGGCCTGCGCGAGGCGGGTCGGAGCGAGCAGGCATCGAAAGCGGCTCGAACGGCGTTGCCGCGCCTGGACCAGCGGGGCGCGGCTCATTTGGCCCGGTGGGCCCGGAGGGCCCAGGCGTGGGCGCTCGAGGCCGAGGCCCGGGGTCGGGCGCTGTCCCTCCGAGGACCGGTCACGCCGGCTGTGGGTCCCTTCGGGTCCCCGTCGGTGCCCGGCGGAGGGACCGGCGAGGCGCCGGGCGATGTGTTCGCTTGGGTGGAAGCGCTCCATCGGGTGGAACGGGCGGCCGAGGCCGACCCCGTGCTCTCGCGGTGGTCCGCCCGGTCACCCGGAGACCTGGACGTCCTGTGGGCTCGCATCGCCCGAGCGGCCTGGCAGGGCGATGCCGAAGGCGTGGACCGCTTGGCCCGCCGGGCCTACCAGCTCACGGCCGATCGATCGGGGCGGCAGACCTGGTCCGACCGGCTGGGCGCCCTCGGGTTTCCGGAAGTCGCCCTTCGCTGGGGACGGCCGAAAGGCCGGCTCGCCGCGCGCCGGCTCTTCGAGGCCCGCCG
>DAPKRQ010000235.1:0-44274 GCA_031800475.1 Myxococcales bacterium LLY-WYZ-16_1 | reverse complement strand
GCCGCCGCGGCGGCCGGAGGGGCAGGGTACACCTGGATGATGCAGCCGGCGTCCGAGCCCGGCGCGCCGGAAGTGGAGCTCGAGATCCCGAAGGGCGCCACCGGCACCGACGTGGCCCGGCTTCTGCAGTCCCAGGGGCTGTTGCGGCATCGAAGGCAGTGGTGGCTGCACGTACGGCTGTACGGCCCCGAGCCCTCGCCGAAGGCCGGCCGGCACCGCGTATCGGCGAGCATGAACGTGGCCGAACTCCGACAGGCCCTCGGGGGCCAACCCCTCCCCGATGACGTGCGCTTCACGGTGGTCGAGGGCTGGCGACTGGTCGATACGGATCAGGCCCTGGCCGAAGCCGGTCATCTGCCGCCAGGCGCCTACCTGCGAGCCGCCCACACCCCGGACCGTTTCGACACCGCCTTTCCAGTTCGGGGCCCGACCCTCGAAGGATACCTGTTCCCGGAGACCTACCGCCTCCCTCCCGACTTCGAGGCCGAGGACCTGATCCGGCGGCAGCTCGAAGCCTTCGAAGCCCGATTCTTCGGGCCGTTTTCCGACGAGATCGCCGCGTCTTCCCGAGACCTTTCGGACCTGGTGATCATGGCGTCTCTTTTGGAGCGAGAAGAGCCGACTCCCGAGCTTCGTCCCAAGGTCGGCGGCGTTCTCTTCAAACGCCTCGACGCCGGTGTAGCCCTGGGCGTGGACGCCACCAGCCGTTACCGTCTCGACCGGTGGAATGACCGAAGGGCGTTTTTGCAGAAGCTCCGAGATCCGAAGGACCCGTACAACACCCGCCTGAAAACCGGACTTCCGCCCACCGCCATCGGCGCTCCCGGCCTGCCATCCCTGATCGCAGCCCTGCGGCCGGTGGACTCTCCCTACTGGTACTACCTGCACGACGACGAAAAGCGGATCCACTTCGCCAAGTCCGCCAAAGAGCACGAGGCCAACCGGCGCCGCTACGATGTGTACTGAGCGACCGATTCGAAGCCCCCTTGGGAGAGCCGCCTGGCGCTCGAGGAACGGGGGTTATCCAAGGGGACTTCCGCTCTTTTGAATACCGCCGTATCTCGACCGGCGAACGGGATGCGTCTGAACGGGATGCGTCTGAACGGGATGCGTCGATACCTCGGGAAGCCCTTCGGCACCGTCGGCTTCCAACGGCCCGGCACCATTTCGGGCTTTGCTCCCTCGCACCGCCGTGAATAGGTAAGGCCATGACGGGTGCGCAAACCGGAACCAGCCGGTGGATGTGGGCGCTGGCACTGGTCGGCGCGTGCGGGGACGAGACCTCGGCCCTGCAGGTCGACAGCAGCGCAAGCGCCCGAGCCCAGGAACTGGCGCGCATTCAGTGTGACCAAACGGCACGCTGCACCCCGCAACGCTTCGTGACTGCATTCGACGGCGAGCCGGCCCTGTGCAGAGGCCAAAACGCCCTGCTCCTGGACGCGGTCCTGACCTGTCCGGCCTTGACGCCCGACCTGCGCGACCGGTTCTTCGCCTGCTTCGACGCACTGCGGACGGCGGAATGCACCGGCCTGCCGGAGCCGTGTCGGTCGGCGTCGGCAGACCTCGAGGCCGTCGGATGCGGCAGCGGCTGCAGTGCCCGCACCTCTTCGTTCGAGGGTGGCTGCGAGACCGAGACGTCGTGCACTTTCGGCCTGGCCTTCACCGGATCGTGCTCGCCGAATGGAGCAGGCTTCGAGTGCAACTGCGCGCGGCAGGGCGAGGCTCCTTTCGAGGTCTCGGTGCCCGACGATGTGTGCGGCGGAGCCAGCGCGCTGCGGATCCAGGCGGCGTGCGGGTTCTTTTGAGTGGTGACATGACCCGAGACCCGTCGAACCCGGCCCCGGACGACCCGGGCCCGCCGTCGGACCGAGCGCCCTTCACCTTGGGGCGCCGGCGGGTCCGGCCGGGCACGGTGGCCCACTTCGAGCTTCCGGTAGCCCAGGTTGTGAGCGGTGCCTGGCTGTCCCTGCCCGTCACCGTGATCCACGGCGCTTTGGAGGGCCCGGCCATGTGGTTGAGCGCCGCCATCCACGGGGACGAACTGAACGGCATTCCGATCATCCACGGAGTTCTGCGACAGCTCCAACCCGAAAGCCTTCGCGGAACCGTCTTGGCGGTGCCCACCGTCAACGTGTTCGGGCTGATCGAGCGCAGCCGTTACCTGCCGGACCGGCGCGATTTGAACCGCAGCTTTCCGGGCTCAAAGCGAGGCTCCTTGGCCGCCCAGCTGGCCCACCTGTTCATGCAAGAGGTGGTCGAGCGATGCAGCTTCGGCATCGATCTGCATACCGGCTCGGGGGGCCGTACGAACCTTCCCCAGATCCGATGCAACCTCGATCATCCGTTGACCCGCCGGCTGGCCGAAGAATTCGCAGCGCCCCTGACCCTGCACGCGGACCTGCGCGATGGTTCGCTCCGGGCGGCGGCCACCGAGCTCGGGATCGACGTGCTCCTGTATGAAGCCGGCGAAGCGCTGCGCTTCGACGAGCACGCCATCGACGTAGGGACCCACGGCATTCTCCGGGTGATGAAGAGCCAAGGCATGATCGACGTGGAGACCGGTCCCGATCCGAGTCCGACGGTCTTTTCCCGTCACAGCGCCTGGCTCAGGGCGCCGCGAAGCGGCTTTTGCCAGATGAAAGTCCCCCTGGGTGCCCGGGTCGACGCCGGCGACCCGGTGGCGGTCCTGTTCGACTCCGGAGGCCGAGAGATCCGCTGGATGATGGCCCGGGAGGCCGGGGTCCTGATCTCGTGCCTGCGCACCGCCTTGGTCCACCGTGGCGATGCGGTGGCCCACGTGGCCCGGCTGTCCGAATCCTGACCCGACCGTTGCCGGACGGCGTGCGCCTGCCCTAGGGGACGGGCGTGCTTTCGACAAAGTGGTTCCGTCGGATCGCCGGCTCGAGCCCCGCCGTGGGGTTCGTGACGGCCTGTGCCACCTCCGCCGGCCCGAGTCTTCCTCCGCCGCCGGTGAATCCACCGGCTTCCTACGCCGAGGGCGTGACCGCACCCGAGCTCGAGAGCTTGGTGCAGGCCTATTGGGCCTTTCAGCTGGAAAGCTTCCCCGAGTGGGCGACGCAGCTCGGCGACCCCCGTTACAACGACCGCCTGACCGACGTGAGCTGGGAAGCCGTCGAGCGCAGGACCGCCATCTGGCAGGCGTTCTTGGACCGGGCCCGGGACATGGACCCGGCAAACCTCGACCCCGAAGACCGCGTGACCCGGCGCATGCTGATCGCGGAACTGACCGGCCAGATCGAACGGAAGGTCTGCCGATTCGCCATGTGGGCGCTTTCGCCCCGCAGCAATCCGATCACCGAGCTCAACTACCTGCCCCAGGCCGTCACCGTGAGCGATGCGAACGCCGTCCAAGACCTGCTCGCTCGGTACGAGGCGGGGGCGGTGCAGGTCGACCAGCAGATCGCCAACCTGGAGCTCGGCGTGCGGAACGGATGGTTCGCGAATCGGGAGTCGACCCGGCGGGTGCTGGCCATGGTGGACGAGCAGCTCGAAAAGCCGGTCACGGCGTGGCCCATGTGGATCGACCGGCCGGAGGGCATGACCGAAGTCGAGTGGGCCCCCTGGACCGAGCGCATGCAAATCGTACTGCAGAATCAGGTCCGTCCAGCCCTGGTACGGTACAGGGACCTCCTGCAGGACGAGATCTTGCCGAACGCCCGCACCGAGGACGTGGGGCTCACGGGCCTTCCTTTTGGGTCCGAGTGCTACGCTGCGCGGATCCAGCACTTCACCACCCTCGAGAAGACCGCGGCGGAGTTGCACGCCACCGGCCACGCCGAGATCGCGCGGATCAACCGGGAGATGGCCGAGATCGGTCGCCGGCTGTTCGGGACCGAAACCTTGGAGGCGACCCTGAAGCGACTCCGCAACGATCCCAGCCTGCGGTTCGACACCGCGACGGCGGTGATGGCCAAAGCCCAGGCAGCGCTGCAGAGAGCCCGGTCTGTGCTCCCCGCGTGGTTCGGACGGCTGCCCGAAGCCCGGTGCGTGGTCCGCGAGATCCCGGCCTACGAGGCGCCGTTCACCACGGTGGCCTACTACCGCCAGCCCGTTCCGGACGGCTCCCGTCCCGGCGAGTATTACGTGAACACCTACCAGCCCGAGACCCGGACCCGGTACGAAGCAGAAGCCCTGGCCTACCACGAGTCGATCCCAGGCCATCACTTGCAGATCGCGATCCAGCAAGAGTTGTCGGGCGTGCCGGACTTTCGCAAGCACGCTGGCATGACCGCCTTCGTCGAAGGCTGGGCGCTGTACGCCGAGCGGCTCGCCGACGAAATGGGCCTGTACAGTGGTCCCCTCGATCGGCTGGGCATGCTCAGCTACGAGGCCTGGCGAGCCGCCCGGCTGGTGGTCGACACGGGCCTGCACGACCTGGGGTGGTCGCGGGAAGAGGCCAAGGCGTACATGTACGCCCACACGGCCTTGGCCGCCAACAACATCGACAACGAGGTGGACCGGTATATCGTGTGGCCTGGACAAGCCTTGGCGTACAAGACCGGTCAGATGGAGATCGCTGCCCTGCGGCAGCGGGCGCGAAAGGCCCTCGGCGACCGGTTCAGCATCGAGGCCTTTCACGACGCGGTGCTCCTGGGCGGGGCCGTGAGCCTCCCGATCCTGCGGGACCGGATCGACGCATACATCGAAGCGAACCAGACCGAAGCGGCCCAGGCCCGCCGCTGAAACACCCCATGGCTCCCCTGCTTCCGGGTTCGTGGGCATTCGCCGGGCCGATTCGACCCGGCGAGACCCCGAGATGCGGATTCGCCGTTGCTCTCGGTGGGGGGTCGTGGCGGTAATCCGGAAACGATGAAGGCGACGGAACGACGGCAGGGCGCGGGAAAACCCGATGACCCTCGGGCCCGTCGGGGCCGCATGGGCTCTTCCCGCGCCGCACGTCGACCGTTCGACCGGGTGGGCCGCGTCTGGACCGTGGCGACCGCCCTGGCCTTCGCCGGCCCAGCCGGCGTCGTCTCGGCCGGCTGCACCGCGGGGGATGACCCTGAGCGATCACCCCAGCCCGAGGGCTCGACCTCGCCCGGCCCGGCCGCTGCCGGACCGACGCCGCCGGATGACCCGTGCGCAGGACCGGTGGACGTGGGGGAGACACCGCTCACGCGGGTCTCGGGCGACTACGTGCGGAACGCCGTGACCCAGGTGTTCGGCGTGCCGGGCGCCTTCGACGGTCCTCCCGACGAAAAGGCCGGGCCCTTCGACGCCAACATCACCGCAGCCGTGGCGGAGCTTTCGGTCGAAGCCTACGCGGCCGAAGCATCCCGCGCGGCCGCCCAGGTGATTCAGGTGCTGCCCAACCGCCTCCCCTGCGCCGACCTCACCCGGGATCGGGCCTGCGCCCGGTCATTCGTCGATCAGACCCTGCCCCGCTTGTTCCGGCGAAGGATCGATTCGGAGGAATCTTCTCGGTGGCTGACTCTGTACGACCTCGCGGCCGAATCCGGCGGGTTCGACGCCGGTGTAGCGGCGATGATCGAGGCGTGGCTACAAGCCCCTTCGTTTCTTTATCTCGTCGAAGAGGGAGAGGAAGCCGACGAGGCGGCGCCTGGAGTTCGCAAGCGGACCGACTGGGAGATGGCGGCCCGCATCGCAGCCTTCGTGTGGAACTCGGTGCCGGACCGAGAGCTCGTCGACACCGCCCGGGCCGGCGCCCTCGGAACCCGGGAGGAAGTCGAAGCCCAGGTCCGGCGTCTGCTCGCCAGTTCTCGGGCCGACGGCACGGTCGCCGCCTTCTTTCGCCAGCTGATGGGACTCACCGACCCGGCCGCCCTGAACAAGGCCGAGCCTCATCGGCTATCCACCGAGGTGGCGGAGGCCATGACCGAAAGCTTCGATCGATTCGTGGTGGACGCTTTTCGCTCCGGCTCGGTTCGGCCCCTGTTCGTGGCCGAAACGCTTCCGTGGCCTTCCGAGCTCATGGCCTTTCACGGGCTGGAGCCATCGGATGACGGCGCTGCGTTCCACTCGGTGGATTCGGCCTCCGTTGGTCGACCGGGCCTTTTGACCCTCGCCTGGCCTCTTGCCCAGCACGCGTCGGACCTGCAGGCCTCGGTCGTCCGCCGGGGAAAGGTGATCCGCGAACACCTGCTGTGCACGCCCATTCCCGAGCCGCCCCCCGACGCGAACAGCACCGACGAGGTCTCGGCCGGTCAAAGCCGCCTGGAGCGCGTGCAAAGCCGGTTGCAGGATCCGGACTGCGCGAGCTGCCACCGACTGATGGACCCGCTCGGGGTTGCCCTGGACGGGTTTGACGCCGCCGGAAGGAGTCGCACGCCACCGGAGGGCACGGCCGGTGAGCTCGTGTCGACCGACGTGGACGGACCGATCGACGGAGCTTGGGCCCTGTCCGAAGCCCTGGCCGACAGCCGACAGGTTCGCCAATGCCTGGCCCGGCAATGGCTGCGGTTCGGACTCGGCCGCCTGGAGCGGCCCCGCGACCGCTGCAGCTTGCAGGCGGTGACGGCCCGCTTCGAAGCCAGCGGCTTCGACCCGGCCGAACTGATGGTGGCGGTAGCAACCAGCGACGGCTTTCGCTTCTTGCGACGACCTCAGGGAGGCGCCCGATGATGCACCGGCGTGGATTTTTGGGACGGCTCGGGGGCTCGGTGGCCGGCGCCGCAGGGCTTTTGCCCCTTCTCGAGGGACAAAGCCGGGGCGCCACCGGTCCGCCCAAGCGCCTGGTGGTGTTCTACACCCCCCATGGCATGACCGGCCGGTACCCGGACCCTTTCGCGCCGATTCCGGGCCCGAGCGGCCGGTCCGACGACTTCGGGTGGTCTCCGATCCTGGCGCCCCTGGCCGGCGGCTACGCCGAGCACGGGCTTTCGATCGACGACCTCCGGGACCAGGTGATCGTCACCCAAGGGATCGACATGGTGGGTGCCGGCGACGACAGCGGCTCCCACGGGACCGGAACCAGCATCATGCTGACCGCCGCGGTGCAGCCCCAAGGCTTCGGCGGAGGCGGGATCAGCATCGACCAGCGGATCGCGGGCCACGTCGGAGCCGACACCCGCTTTCGGTCCCTGCAGCTGGCGGTGCAGGGCCGAACCGGCGATGCCTGGCACGACATCGCCTACCGGGGCCCGGGTCAGGCGCTCCCGAACGAAAGCGACCCCGCCGCCGCCTTCGACCGGCTCTTCGGATTCCTGTTCGAAGATGCCCGGGTGCGGGCCGCTCGGCGGGCCCGAAAGCTGAGCATCTTGGACGGCGTGCGGGACGACCTGGCCCGGCTGCGAACCCGGGTAGCCTCCGCCGACCGGTTCAAACTCGACGCCCACCTCGAGGCCCTGCGAGCCCTCGAACGGCGCCTCGATGAAGCCCCGCCGAGCGCCTGCCAGGCGCCGTGGGACCCGAGCGCCGCGGTTTCCGGAAGCCACTTCGCCGAGGCCGGTCGACTGCACCTGGATCTGATCGCCGCCGCCCTTCGCTGCGACCTGACCCGGGTCGTGACCTTGATGTGGGGAACCAACACCCACCAGCATCGCTTTCAGTGGCTCCCCGGGCACGAAGACAACCTCTGGCCGATGCACGAGGCCACCCACGACGACCCGAGCCGAGACGAGACCCAGGAGCTGCTGATGGACGTGGCGCGCTTTTATGTCCGGCAGTTCGCCTACCTGGCGCAGCAGCTGCGAAACACGCCGGAACAAGATGGCACGATGCTCGACCACACCCAACTTCTGTGGGTGAGCGAGACTTCGAACCCGTACCATCACTCCTTCGTCAACATGCCCTTCGTGTTGGCCGGAGGCGGCGCCGGCTTTCGGACCGGGCGCTTCCTGCGTTTTCGAAACGCCCCCCACTCGGCGCTGTACGCGGCCCTGGCCCAGGGCTTCGGACTGGAGCTCGAGACGTTCGGCGACCCGGCGTGGGCCGCCCCCGCCCTGGGCGAACTGTTCTAAAGCGCCCACCGGCGGGCCCACGCGGGCCCCCGATCGGAGGCGGCTCTGCGCGGGCCCCGATCGGAGGCGGGCCGGGCGGCGGCCACCCGAAACCCCGGAACCGGCGCCGCCCGGACCGAGGCGAGCCGCTCAGGTGCTCTTTTCTTCGGAGACGGGGGATCCGGAGCTGGGGTTGTCGGCGGGCAACTCCGCCGGGGCCTTCTTTTTTCGGCCCGAGCGGATGGAGCCAAAGGCTTTTCCAGTGAGCCGTTTCGGCACCAAGAACATGTGCTTGAGTGGAACGACCGACTGGGCCGGCCCGACCCAAGCCACCAGGGTGCCCAAGATGACGAGCCCCAAAGAGGCTCCGGTAACGTACATGGGCCCCGGTCCCACGGCCCAGGCGGCAGCGGTCGAAAAGACGGTGGCACCGATCAGCATGACGTAGAGCGCGTCCAGGGGAGGCACGGTGAAATCGAGTCCCAGGCCGAACAGGCTCGGCTTGAAGCGGCGCAGCCCCGTGCCCATCAGGCCCGGCGCCTCCAGCAGCCGTGCGGTCAGGCTCCGGCTGGACTCGCCAGCCAGGTTCCGATCGACCGGCCGCTCCAGGGCGGCCTCGGTGGTCCCGGCGACGGGCCCGGTCACCTGGACGTCGCCCTCGTAGACCGGTGCCTTGTCCTGCCGGGCGTAGGCCACGGTCCAGGTCACATCGTCCGGCCGGGTCGCGTCGCCTTGGGGGCCGTCCCGGAACAAGTCCCACTGCAGCGCCATGCCGCTGCCCACCAGGCGGCACGGAAGGCCCAACACGGCCAGACCCCGGGGACGGACTCGGTTCCGGATCGCCACGGCCAAGCCAGCCATGGCGTCATCGGGCCCCAACTCCGCCGGCAGGGGCAGATAGTCGGCCTGCACCGGCCGCTCGGACCCTCGGGCCCGTCGAGCCAGCCGGTCCAGGCCGCCCTCGGACACCCGAGCGTCCGGGTCCAGGAGCACCACCACGTCCGGCGGCCCGTCCTGCAGGTGCTCGGCCCCCCGGGCCCAGGCCCGGCGGTGGTCGCCGCTCTCGCCGTGTTCGGGGCCGCCGGCCATCTCCACCACCTCGGCCCCGGCGGCCTCGGCCTCGGACACGGTGCCGTCGGTGCTCCCATCCGCGATCACCACGATCCGATCGCCTTCCTGCAGCTGGGCTTTGAGGTGCTGCACGGTCGGTCCGATCACGCCGACCGCGTCCCGAGCGTGGATCAGCACGCCGAGCTTGGGCCGATCGCCCTCTCCCGGCAGAGCCTGGCTCACGTGGAACAGGCTCAAGGTCGCCTGCACGAAGAAGAACAGGGACGGCACCGCCAAGATCACCGCCCCGATCCACATGCCGGTCTCGATGACGCCGCTCACGACCGACCTCCCGCGGCCGGGCGCTGCAGCCCGCGTCGGACCGCGGACCGAGGGATCCGTCGGCGACGCCGATCCCCCGGCGAGCGGAGGCATTGAGGGTTCCCGTGGACTGGCCAGTTCACCATCGCTCCCATCATCGCCAACGGACGGTCCCAAAAAAAGGCCGAAAGTGCCCGGTGGACCGGTCCAAAGTCCTCCGGGCACCGCGGCGCGAACGGGGGGCCGCCCGACGGTCGGATGGGGCCTTTCGTCCCCGCCGCGGCGGGATCGCCCGGGCCGGCGTGCGACTGCGGCATGCGAGCGCGGCCCGCGCGCGAGCGCCCCCCACCGCGTCGAAGGGTTCGATGGGCCTCAAACCCGGCGCCAGGGGCCGGGGGGACCTTGGCCGGCTGCCCAAGCCCGGACGGCGGCGGCCACCGCATCCGGCTGCTCGTGGTGCAGGTTGTGCCCCGCTTTCGGCAGGTGGGCGACCCTGACCTGAGACACCCGCCGGTGGCGCTCGGCCAGATCGTCTGGATGAAAGCGGCTTTCGGCGCCCCACAAAGACAGGACCGGCAAGCGAAGCTGACTCCACACGCTTTCGAGCTCTGGCCGGATCACCGGCTTGATGGCGGGGGTCCGGTGAAGCGGGTCCATGCGCCACACCCGCAGTTCGCCCCGGTCCGGCTCTGCGCCGGAGGACGCATCGCCCATCCGTGCGGACGGGTTGTGCGCGGCCGGCAGGTGTCCCGCGGCCGGGCTTGCGTCCGCAGATGCATCCCGCGTTTTCGTCTCGGATCCATCCGATGGGCCGGCGCCGGCGGCATTCGGATCGAAGGCCGTGGGCCCGACCCACCGCTCCGACAGGGCCTGGGCCAGTTCCAGGGCGTGGTCCGCCGGCACGCGAGGATTCCACCGGCGCACCCGGTCGGCCGCATCGTCCAGGGTGCCGACCGGTCGCCGGGACCGGCGCCGGACGCCGGGATCCCCATGGCTTCGCAGGGCCTGTCTCCAGCGCCGCAGCCGAGCCGGCCCGTCCAAGGGCTCGGTGAACGGGGGACCCATGCCCTCGAGCAGCACCAGCCACTCGAAGCGCTCCGGGTAGGTGGCGG
Source organism: Myxococcales bacterium LLY-WYZ-16_1 (assembly GCA_031800475.1). GTDB lineage: Bacteria > Myxococcota > Kuafuiibacteriia > Kuafuiibacteriales > Kuafuiibacteriaceae > Kuafuiihalomonas > Kuafuiihalomonas phototrophica. The sequence continues at coordinate 33,872 of DAPKRQ010000235.1, read as the reverse complement.
CCAAAGCCGTGGCCACCGTGCCTCCCATGGAGTGGCCCAGCAGCCCGCAGCGCTCGATCCCCAGGGCCTCCAGCACCCGAGCGGCATCGTCGATGTAGTCCCAAAAGTGGTAGTAGCCGCCGGCCCCGACCCAGTCCGAAGCCCCGTGCCCCCGGGCGTCCGGCGCCCACACCGACAGCCCCGGCTCGAGGTGCGCGGCCATCCTCCGAAACGAATGCCCGCAGTCCATGAAGCCGTGGAGTGCCAAGACCGGCAGCCCCCCGGGGTCGCCGAAGCGATGAACCGCCAGCGACAGCCCCCGAACCTCGACCCGCTCCGCCACGACCGGCGGACCATGGTCGGCCCCGCGCTCCCCGACAACCGATCTCGGGCGGTCTGTGCCGATCGCGCCCGATAGGCCGGGCTCGCGAGCGCGTCGCCCCCTGCTCGTGGGGTCCCGAAAACCCCGCGCCCCGGGGCAGGCCCACCGGACCCGTCGACTCGATTCTGCGGACGCCGTGGGGTCTGCGCGGGCCGATGCACCCGTGCACCATCGAAGCCGGGCGCAGGCGAAGAAGCCGGGGTGAAGCGGTTCGGGGTTGTGTGGGGATGCGGGGCGTACGACGGTCGCCCTCATGTCCGACCACGTCTACAAGAAGATCGAAGTGACCGGCTCCAGCACCGTGGGGGTGGAGGACGCGGTGCAAAAGGCCATCGCGCGGGCGGCCAAGACCGTGCACAACATGCGATGGTTCGAGGTGACCGAGACCCGCGGGCACATCGAAGACAGCCGGATCGCGCACTGGCAGGTCACCGTGAAGATCGGTTTCACCCTCGAGGACTGACGGGCACGAAGCTTTGACCGGGCCCGCCCCGGCCCGCATCTTCGAGATCCCATGCGCGTCGTCTCGCTGTGTCCGTCCACCACCGAGTCGCTGATCGCGTTCGGGTGCAAGGAGCACCTGATCGGAGTCACCCGTTTTTGCATCCACCCCGCGGACTCGGTGGCCGACCTGCCGAAGGTCGGAGGCACCAAGACCCCGGACCTCGAAAAGATCGCCGCTGCCGAACCGGACTTGGTGTTCATGAATGAAGAGGAGAATCGGCGGGAGGACCACGCCTGGCTGGCGGAACGGTTCGAGGTGGACGTGTCCTACCCGAAGGAACCCGGGGACGTGCCGAACATGCTCCGCCGGTGGGGACGCCGGATGGACGCTGCGGAGGCCGCCGAAGCCTGGGCGTCGGCCATCGAGGCGGAGCTGGCGAACCCGCCCGGACCCGCGGCCCGCGGCACCCGGTTCGCCTACCTGATCTGGCGCAAGCCCTGGATGGCCGCGGGGCCCGACACCTACATCGATGCCCTCCTGCGGTGGGCGGGCGGACAGAACGTGTTCGCCGGCGACGACCGCTATCCGAGCTTCGAATTGGACCGGCTCGAAGCCCTCGGGCCCGACCGCGTCCTGCTTTCGAGCGAGCCCTTTCCGTTCAAAGAAAAGCACCGGCCCGAGGTGGCGGCCGCCGTGCCCAGCGCCCGGGTCGAGTGCATCGACGGAGACGACGCCTCCTGGCACGGAGTTCGAACCCTGAGGGGCCTGCGGGCGGCGGCCCGAGCGTTCGGGGTGGCCCGCCCCGAAGCCCCGGCTCCGGCCCCGCCCGGGCCGGCGGATTCTCCTGGCCGGGCGTCCTGAATCGGTCGACACTGTCGGCGTGGCAACCTTTCGAGCGCCCTTCCTGGAGGGAGGGGCCCAACCGATCGACCCCGCCATGGCCCAGCGCCTGCTTTCGGCCGCCCTGGAAGACGGCGGTGAGTACGCAGACCTGTTTTTCGAATACTCGGCCAGCGGTAGCTTCGCCCTGGAAGACCAGATCGTGAAGAGCGCCAATCGAAGCGTGAGCGTGGGGCTCGGGATCCGGGTCCGCCGGGGAGACGCCACGGGGTACGCTTACACCGAATCTCTGGACGAGCCGGAGATGCTGCGGGCTGCCAAGACCGCGGGCAAGATCGCCTCGGGCGGAGGTACGGCTCCTGCTTCGCTCGAAACGAAGGCACCGGCGAAGCGCTACCACGAGCAGGCCTCGACCCTGGGGCTCGACAGCGAGCTGAAGGTCGGATTTCTCAAGCGGGCCGACGTCGCGGCCCGCGCCTACGACCCGCGCATCGTCAAAGTGACGGCGTCCTTCGTGGAAAGCGTCCGCGAAATACGCATCGCCACCTCGGACGGGGTCTGGATCACCGATCGCCAGCCGCTCATGCGGTTCGGAGTGAACGCCATCGCCGAGGCGAACGGCAAGCGACAGAGCGGATCCAGCGGCGGGGGCGGCCGGGTCGGGCTCGAATACTTCTTGATCGGGAACCGAAAACCCGAAGACCACGGCAAGGAAGCCGCTCGAATCGCCATCGACATGCTCGACGCGGTCGACGCGCCTGCCGGCGAGCTTCCGGTCGTCCTGTCCCCCGGAGACAGCGGCATCTTGTTGCACGAAGCGGTCGGTCACGGGCTCGAGGCGGACTTCAATCGCAAAAAGACCAGCAACTACAGCGATCGCTTGAATCAACCGGTGGCGAGCGAGCTGGTCACGGTGGTCGACGACCCGAACATTCCCGGCAGCCGGGGAAGCATCAACGTGGACGACGAGGGCCGGCCGGCGGAGCGGGTGGAACTCATCGCAGACGGGATCCTGCGGGGCTACATGCACGACCGTCACAGCGCCGGCCATTTTCGAACGATCAGCGGCAACGGCCGGCGAGAGAGCTTTCGATCTCCGCCGATGCCCCGCATGACCAACACGATCATGCTGGCTGGGCCCCACGCGCCCGAAGAGATCATCGCGAACACCAAGAAGGGCATCTATGCGAAGCGCTTCTCGGGCGGTCAGGTGAACATTTCGAACGGGGACTTCGTGTTCAGTCTGACCGAGAGCTACCTGATCGAAGACGGCAAGATCACGGCGCCACTGAAGGGCGTGAACTTGATCGGAAATGGTCCCGAGGCCCTGAGCCGGGTGGACATGCTCGGCACGGACCTGGAGCTTTCGGACGGGATATGGACCTGCGGCAAAGACGGCCAAAGCGTGCCGGTCGGGGTCGGATGCCCCACGACCCGGGTGTCGGCCATGACCGTCGGCGGGACCCAAGTGGGGTGATGCACCGGGGCTTCGGGCTTGACCCGTGGCGGCCGGACTTCGAGGTCCAAAGACATGGGCGATGACCTGGAACAGCTGGGTGCGCGGGTGGTCGAGGCGGCCCGCAAACAGGGCGCAGACGTGGCCGAGGCCCTGGTGCGGGCCCACCGGGAGCTTTCGGTGCGGGTCCGCAAGGGCGACGTGGAAATGGTCGAAGAAGCGGCGAGCCGCGGCATCGGCCTGCGGGTCTTCGTGGGCGACCGCAGCGGCTCCATGGCCACCAGCGACCTGACCGACACGGGGCTCGAAACCCTGGTGGAAGGGGCCTTGGAGGTGGCCAAGCACTCCGAGCCGGACCCGGACGCCCGGCCCCCCGAGACCCACGCCTTCGGGCAGCCCGACCTCGACCTGCTCGATCGGTCCCTGGAGGACTTCGGAGCGCGGGACGCGGAGGCCTTGGCCCGAGAGGCCGAGTCCGCGGCGTTCGCGGTGAGCGATCGGATCACCAACAGCGAGGGCGCCAGCTGCGGCCGGGTGGTGGGCGGCGTGGCCCTGGTGACCAGCCAGGGCTTTTCGGGTCTGTACGAAGGAAGCCGGGTTTCCATCGGGGTGCAGCCCGTGGCGCCGGACGGCGACAAGCTGCGGACCGCGGCAGACTGGGACGCCCGTCGCTTTCGACACGCCCTGCGCAGCCCCGAGGCCATCGGCAAGGAGGCGGGCGAGCGGGTGGTTGCGAAACTGGGCGCTTCGAAGATCGAGAGCCAGCAGCTGCCGGTGATCTTTCACCCGGACGCGGGTCGAGCCCTGCTGTCGGCCTTGTTCGGGTGCATCTCGGGTTCCGCGGTGTACCGGCGGTCCACCTACCTGGCCGACCGAGAAGGCACGCCGGTGGCGGCCGAAGGGGTCAATGTGGTCGACGACCCCTTGATACCGAGGGGACCGGCATCTCGTCCATTCGATGGAGAGGGCTTCGCTTCCCGAAAGAACGTCGTGATCTCCGGGGGCACCCTGAAAACCTTCTTGCTCGACACCTACAGCGCCCGGAAGCTCCAAAGACTGAGCACCGCGAGTGCCTCGCGGGGTCTGACCGGCCGCCCTTCCCCGTCGGCGACGAACTTCGTGCTGCAGCCGGGTGAGCTTTCGCCCGAAGCGATCGTCCGCGACACGCCAAAGGGCCTGTACGTGACCTCGATGATGGGGTTTGGGTTCAACCCGGTGACCGGCGACTTCAGCCGCGGCGCCGAAGGCTTTTTGATCGAGAACGGCCAGATCTCCCAGCCCGTGAGTGAAATCACAATCGGCGTGAACTTCGACGATCTGTGGAAGGGCATCGACGCCATCGGCTCGGACCTGGACCTGAAGACCGGCACCGCCACCCCGACCTTTCGGGTTCGGCAGATGACCGTCGCCGGCACCTGATCTCGGGGCTGTCGCCGCAAAAAGCCCGCCTGCCGTCTGTCACGAGAGCGCTCGGCGCCCCGGCACCGAGCCCACTTTCCGCTCCCCGACGACACCGACCGCTCAAGGGAATTCGAGCCCGGCCGATAGCTCGGACCGGGAACGGCCCGGCATGGACGACATCGTCAGAGAATTCATCGTTGAGAGCTACGAGGGCCTGGACCAGCTGGACCAGGACTTCGTCGAGCTGGAGAAACACCCGGATGACAAGGCACTGCTCGCCAACATCTTCCGGTGTATCCACACGATCAAGGGCACCTGCGGCTTCTTGGGCTTCGAGAAGCTCGAGTCCGTCACCCACGTGGGCGAAAACCTGCTGAGCCTGCTGCGGGACGGAAGCATCGCCCTCACCCCCGAAATCACCAATACCCTGCTCAAGATGGTCGACGCGGTGCGGACCATCTTGGCCCACATCGAGGAAGACGGGGGCGAAGGAGACGGGGACTACTCCGGGTTGATCGCGGAGCTGTCCCGGATGGCCGACCCAGACGCGGCCCCAGCACCGCAGTCCGAGGTTGCCGCTTCTGCGGAACCGGCCCCGCAGACCGCGCCCGCCGAACCGCCACCGGACCCGGCGGAACCCGCCCCGGCGGCGAATCCCTCGCCGCCTGCCGCCGCGCTGGAGCCGGCCGGGAGGGACCCCAAAGGGAACGCTCCTGCGGAGAGCGAGGAAGCGGACGAACACGAAGGCCCTGCCAACGGTCAGTCCAAGGCCGGCAAGGGGGTTTCCGACTCGTCGATCCGCGTCGACGTGGGCCTTTTGGACAAGCTGATGAACCTGGTCGGCGAGCTGGTCCTGGCCCGCAACCAGGTCCTGCAGTTCACGTCGAACGCCCAGGATTCGGGTCTGAACGCCACCACCCAGCGCCTGAACCTGATCACCACCGAGCTGCAGGAAGGAGTCATGAAGACGCGCATGCAGCCCATCGGAAACGTCTGGAGCAAGTTTCCGAGAGTGGTTCGCGACCTGTCGTTGTCTTGCAAAAAACAGGTCCGGGTCGAGATGGACGGCAAGGAAACCGAACTCGACAAGACGATCATCGAAGCGATCAAGGACCCGCTCACGCACATCGTCCGCAACGCGGTCGACCACGGCATGGAGTTTCCCGATGAGCGCGAGCGAGCCGGCAAGCCGAGGGAAGGCGTTCTGGTCCTGCGGGCTTTTCACGAGGGAGGCCAGGTCAACATCGAAATTCGCGACGATGGACGGGGCATCGACCCGGATAAGGTGAAGAAGAAGGCGGTCGAGAGGGGTCTGATCACCGTGGACCAGGTGGAACGGATGAACTCACGGGAGGTCGCGAACCTGATCTTCATGCCGGGCTTTTCGACGGCCGAAAAGGTCACCAGCGTTTCCGGCCGGGGCGTCGGCATGGACGTGGTGCGGTCGAACATCGAAAAAATCGGCGGCACCGTCGATGTTCAAAGTGAACTCGGCAAGGGAACCACCCTTCGGATCAAGATCCCGCTGACCCTGGCCATCGTGCCGGCCCTGATCGTGCGGTGTCGCGACGATCGCTTTGCACTTCCGCAAGTGAGTCTGCTCGAGCTGGTCCGTCTCGAGGGTGAATCGGCCACCCGCGGCATCGAATACGTGCGCGGGGCTCCCGTCTATCGCTTGCGGGGCCAGCTCCTTCCCCTGGTGTACCTCGACGAGGCACTGGGTCTCGGCGGCGGAGCCCACTCCAAGGACGAAGAAGACGAGGACTCGGTACTCAACATCGTGGTCCTGCAGGCCGACGAGAAGGTGTTCGGTTTGGTGGTCGACCAGATCTTGGACACCGAGGAGATCGTCGTGAAGCCCCTGAGCAAGCAGCTCAAGTCCCTCGACGCCTTCGCGGGTGCCACGATCATGGGCGACGGCGCGGTGGCCCTGATCCTGGACGTGTTGGGGCTGGCGCAGCGTGCTCGGATCTCCGTGGGAAGCCGCCACCGGGGCGTCAGCGGCACCGTCGCCGGCGTCGGGGGATTCGGCGATGACCTGCAGACCATGCTGCTCTTTCAAGCCGGCAAGTCGGGACGGGTTGCCATTCCCCTGTCCGAGGTCTCGCGGCTCGAAGAGTTCGAGCCGGACATCATCGAGTCGGCAGACGGAAACGAGGTCGTCCAGTACCGCGGCCAGATCCTTCCCTTGGTCCGTCTCAGTCGCGTGCTCGGACACAGCTCGACCGGAAGCGACGGAGGGCCGCTTCAGGTGGTCGTCTTTCGGGTCGGTGAAGCGAGCGTTGGACTCATCGTCGACCGAATCGTCGACATCGTGCAGGACCACATCAAGCTGCACCGGAGCCGCGGCCGAAAGGGCATCGTCGGTTCAGCCGTCATTCAAGAGAAGGTCACAGACATACTCGACGTGCAAAAGGCCATCGCAGCCTCGGGCATCGATTTGTTCGAAGCCCCGGCGTCCGAGCGGGAGGTGCGGGCGTGAACAAGACCAACCAATTCTGTACCTTCTTCGTCGACGGCATCCACTTCGGAATCGAGGTGCTCGAGGTGCAAGAAGTCCTGCGCTTTCAGTCCATGACACCGGTGCCCCTGGCGCCGGACGTGGTTCGGGGGCTGATCAACCTGAGGGGCCAGATCGTCACCGCCTTCGACCTGCGCACCCGACTGGACATGCCGGACCGCAGCCCGGGCCAAAACCCCATGAACGTGGTGATCCGATCCGACGATGGGGCGGTCAGCCTGCTCGTGGACGAGATCGGAGACGTGCTGGAGACACGGGAAGACCAGTTCGAGCCTCCTCCGGCGACCCTCGACGCGACCACGCGAGCGCTGCTGACGGGAGTCTTCAAGCTGGAAGATCACTTGCTATTGATTCTGGACACCGAAAAGACCTTGGCGCTCGAGACGTCGAGCCTGAATTGACATGACCTCTTCCAATCCACAGATGACCGAATCGGTCCCTCTGTTCGTGCAGTTGGGGGGAGACGCCTTCGTCGACTACTTTCTCGAGCGTCTTTCCTTTCACGGTGAGCTTCGCCTCCCCGAGAGCGAGAAGAAGGCCTTTGCCGACTGGATGAAGCGCTTTCGGCGTCGGGTGAGACAAGAGCTGGGAGCACCGCGCAGTCGCGGCAAGACCGACGTGTCCACCGAGCTTCCGAACGACCTTCTGGCGGCCTGCTTCACAGACGCCATGACCGAGCTCGGTCTACCGGCCGAGCATCACGACCATTTCTGCACCACTTTGTCTCGAATCGAGCCCGAATGGCTCTTGAACCCCGAACTGCATCCGACAACCGAACACGAGGAAACCATGACCACCGAAACGACCCCCAGCAACGACCACCACGGGCCGCCGGCCGTCGCGCACGATTCCCGGCCCCAGGAGATCCTGGACGCCCTGAATGCGGCCATCGCCGGCGACCTTCTCCACCAGATCGACGTCACGGGCGACGACGTGGTGGGACAGGTCGGCGCCAGCACCGGCCGGCTCTTGGAAGAGCTGCGGCGGAACATGACCCTGATGAAGGGGTCGTCGGACACACTTCACGACGCCTCCGACCGGATGTCGGTGGTCGTGGACGAGATGGGCGCGAACGCCGACCGCACTTCGGAGCAGGCGAGCTTGGTCGCTTCCGGCGCGGAACAGGTTCATCACAACGTGCAGACCGTCGCCGCCGCCGCCGAAGAGATGGCCATCGGTGTGCGCGACATCGCCAAGAACGCGTCCGAAGCCGCCCGGGTGGCCACCGGAGCGGTGCAGATGGCCCAGTCCACCAACGACACCATCAGCAAGCTCGGCGAAAGCTCGATGGAGATCGGCAAGGTCATCAAGGTCATCACCTCGATCGCTCAGCAGACGAACCTGTTGGCTCTCAACGCCACCATCGAGGCGGCCCGAGCCGGCGAAGCGGGCAAGGGCTTCGCGGTGGTCGCCAACGAGGTGAAGGAGCTGGCGAAGGAAACCGCCAAGGCAACCGAGGACATCAGCCAAAAGATCGAAGCGATTCAAAACGACACCAAGAGTGCCGTGCAAGCCATCGCCGAAATCTCCGGCATCATCGTACAGATCAACGACTTTCAAAGCTCCATCGCCAGCGCCGTGGAGGAGCAGACCGCCACCACCAACGAGATCAGCCGCAGCGTGAGTGAAGCGGCTCGAGGCTCCGAGGACATCGCCAAAAACATCACCAAGGTGGCGGAGGCCGCCAAGGGAACCACGCAGGGCGCCGAGACGGCCCGCATGTCGGTGACCGACCTGACCAAACTCGCCAAGGACCTTCGGCAGCTGGTCGAACAGTACCGGCTCTGATCATCCGGGGACGGAGAGATGCGATGCAAGCTCTGGTGATCGACGACTCCCGAGCCATGCGGAAGATTCTCGGTCGGATCCTCACCGACATCGGGTACCAGGTCCGAGAAGCGGAAAATGGCTCGGCCGCCCTGGAGGTCTTGAACGAGGGGGCCACGCCCCATCTGGCCCTGGTCGACTGGAACATGCCGGTGATGAACGGCTACGAATTCGTCTGCAAGGTTCGGGAGGATGCTCGATGGAACGATCTGCGCCTGATGATGGTGACGACGGAAACCGGTGAAACCGAGGTCACCAGGGCGTTGGACGCGGGCGCCAACGAGTACGTGATGAAGCCGTTCACCAAAGACGTGATCGTTCAGAAGCTCAAACTCATGGGGTTGTGAGTCCAAACTCGCCATGAACCGGATAAAGGTCTTCATCATCGACGATTCCGTCGTCGCCCGGCGGATCGTCGCTGCAGCGATCGAAGCCAGCGACGACATGGAGGTGGTGGGGACCGCGGCCAACGGCCGGGTGGGTCTGGCCAAGCTGCAGCGTCTGAGCCCCGACGCGGTGGTCCTCGACGTGGAGATGCCGGAGATGGATGGGCTCGAGACGCTGCTGGAGCTGTCGAGCGAGCACCCCCACCTGCCGGTGATCATGTTCAGCAGCCTCACCCGGCAGGGGGCGGAGACCACCCTGGAGGCCTTGTCCCGAGGAGCGAACGATTACGTCACGAAGCCGGTGGCGTCGGGCATCGACGAAGCCAAGGCCGAGATCACCGAACAGCTGCTGCCGAAGATCCGAGCTCTTTGCGAGGGCGTCCACCATACCGGGAACCTGCCGGCGGTGCCTCTTCCGCCGCCCCCGCCGCCAGTGGCATCGACGAGCACGCAGGTCCGGGTGGTCGGGCTCGGGTCGTCGACCGGCGGACCGAACGCTCTGGCCGAGGTGGTGCCGGAGCTTTCGGGTTTGGGGCTGCCGATCCTGGTCGTTCAACACATGCCTCCGATCTTCACGCGCTTGCTGGCCGAGCGGCTCGACTCCCATTCGTCGCTGAGGGTCCGAGAGGCGGAATCGGGCGACCCGCTGGAGGCGAACACGGTGTACGTGGCACCGGGAGACCATCACATGGTCGTCTCGGAGGACGGCAGCCGGGTGGTCCTGCACCGGTCGGCTCCGGTCAACTCCTGCCGGCCAGCGGTCGACGTACTGTTCGACTCGTTGGCGAGCCGATTCGGATCGCACTGCCTGGCCGCCGTGCTGACTGGCATGGGTAAAGACGGCTTCGAAGGTTGTCGCGCGATCCGAGACGCAGGCGGCAGAGTATTCGCCCAAGACGAATCGACCAGCGTGGTCTGGGGAATGCCCGGCTATGTGAGCCGAAGCGGAGTTGCAGAAGCCACTCTTCCACTCGATAGAATTGCGCCGGCGATCCGCAAAGCATGCGGTTCAGAGCCTGGGGGTGTCGGATGACGACGGTAACCGACGGCGACTACGACTACGTCCGACAGTTGCTGCAAAAGCATTCGGCCATCGTTCTCGATGAAAACAAGAGCTATCTGATCGATGCCCGCCTATCTCCCGTGGCAACCGACCACGGCTTCGATTCGGTGCCGAAGATGCTTCAGGAGCTCCGCACCAAGTCCTACGGGTCGCTCCACAAGTCGGTGGTCGAAGCGCTGACGACGAACGAGACCTCGTTCTTTCGAGACCTGGCTCCGTTCGAAGCCCTCGAAAAGACCGTGCTCCCGGACCTGATCGAACGGCGCAAGGCCATCCGCACCTTGAAGATCTGGTGCGCGGCCTGCTCCAGCGGCCAGGAGCCCTACTCCGTTGCGATGGCGGCTTTCGAAGCCTTTCCAGAGCTGGAGGGCTGGAACCTTCAGATCGTGGCGACCGATCTGAACACCGCCATGGTGGAGCGGACACAATCGGGGAAGTACTCGCAGCTCGAGATCAACCGGGGCCTGCCGGCAAAGCTCGGCCTGAAGTACTTCAAAAAGAAGGGACTCAAGTACGAGGCCAAGCCGATGCTTCGCGACAAAATCGATGCACGTCCCATGAATCTGATCGATCCCTGGCCTCCGATGGGGCCCTTCGACATCGTGTTCATGCGCAACGTCCTGATCTACTTCGGCACCGAGCACAAGCGGCTGATTTTCGATCGAATGCTGCGGGTCATGCGCCACGACGCCTACATGTTCCTGGGCGGCGCAGAGACCACCGTCGGAATCCACGAAGGCTTCCACCGCCTTCCGATTCCCAAAGCATGCTGCTATCGCTTGAAAGGAAATAACGTATGAGCATGGAGCTCGAACTGGACGAACTGAACGAAATCGTACGCGACGTATTCGCCAGCCTGGCCGGCGAAGACCTCAGCCCCTCGCAAATCTCGGACATGGACGTGTTTCGGAGCGGCCGAATCTCGGTGGACGGCGCGGAGCCGGCGATCATCACGCTCGAGGGCAACCGGGAGATCGTGGCGGCGGTAACCGCCGTGATGTTCGACGGAGACCCGGACGAAATGGACGATCTCCAGATGAGCGACGCGTGGGCGGAGCTCACCAACATGGTCGGGGGAAACATCAAGTGTCTGTTGGCCGACGAGGGGCACTTGGGCCTTCCGGAAGTCGGGGACGGCCCGCAGGTCGGGGACCGGCCCCCAGCGGCCGAGCAGGCCTATCGACGGGGGCCGGAGCGTCTCCGCTGCCGGGTCTATCCCCGCTGAGGCGGCGATTTCGGCGGTCGGAGGCCCGTTTCGCCGGTGCCGGACTTCCGGGCCGCCCCTGTTCTTGACTCCCCCATGGCCGATGGCTATGCGGGCCGCGCGATGCAGCTGGACCTGGACATCACGTACATCGTGGTCCTCGCCCTCTTTTTGGCCCCTTTGCTCCTGTTGAACGCCCTGGTGTTCCGGCCGTTCCTGGAGCTGTTCGAAGCCCGGCACGACCGGCTCGAGGGGGCGCTGGAGCGGGCCGATCAGATGTTGGCGGAAGCGGAGCGAGAAGCCCAGGCGTTCTCGGAGCAGATCCGGGCGGCCACGCAGAAGGGGCTGGAGCGCCGGAACGCCATCCGGCAGGAGGCGACCGATTCGATGAACCGCCGGATCGAAGAAGAGCGTCAAGCCCTGCAGAAGAAGCTCGACGAGGCCGTCGCCGACATCCAGACGAAGCGGGACGCGGCCATGGCCCAGGTGCAGCAGACCGCCGAGTCCTTCGCCGAGACCACCGCGAGCAAGCTGCTCGGACGGGAGGCGGCGTGAGGGGGTGGCTTCACCTGGCTTTGATGGCCGCCGGCGTGGACGTGGAAGCGGACGCAGGCGGCGTCCACGGCGAACACGAGGGCATCGACTGGTTCGAGTTGGTGGCGATGTTCACCAACTTCGTCCTCTTCTTCGGCTTTTTGGCCTGGAAGTTCGGGCCAAACGTGTCCCAGTCGCTGAAGGCGCGACGCTCCAACCTGGAAAGCCGGCTCCAGGAGGCCCAGAACAAGCAGGCCGAGGCCGAAGCCCGCCTCGAGCAATATCGAGAAAAGCTCGCGAACCTCGAACGGGAGTTCGAGCAGGTGGTGGCCTCCTACGAAAAGCAGGCCCAGGCCGACCGAGAGCGCCTGAAGGAAGAGACCGAAAAAGCCCTGGATCGACTGTCTCGCGAAACCGAGTTCTCGATCCAACAGGAAGCCCGCAAGGCCGAGCGAGCCATCCGGGATGCGGTGGTCGAGACCACCCTGAGCTTGGCGGAGCAGAAGATCCGAGAACGCATGACCGACGCCGACAAGAAGCGACTGAACGAGCAGTACATCCGGTCGCTCGAGTCGGGACCGCGGGCTCGGGGCTGACGGGAACCCACGAAAGGCAGCGACCGTGTACGGACAAAATCCCGCAGCCCGCCGCTACGCCGAGGCTCTGGCCGACGCCATTCGAGACCTTTCCGACGATCAGCGCACGGTGGTGCGCGAGCATCTGGAAGCGTTCCGTGACCTGGTCACGGGCAGTCCGGACGTCCGAAACGTCATGCTGAACCCGTCCATCTCGAGCGAAAACCGAGCCGCGGTCCTGAAATCACTGCTGGGTCGGCTGGAAGTGACGGACATCGCCCAGCGTTTCCTGCTGCTGGTGGCGGAACGGGGGCGGATGGAGGACCTGACCGACATCGTTCGAGCATTCGGCCGCATCGAAGACGAACGTCTGGGACGGGTTCGAGCGTCGGTGGTTTCCGCAGAGCCGTTGTCGAAGAGCACGCTGAACCAGATCCGCAAAGCGCTGGAGGAACGCCTGCAGCGCAAGGTCGAGATCGAAACCGGCGTGGACGAGAGCCTGATCGGTGGCGTACGCACCACTGTCGGGTCCCTGGTATTCGACGGTACGATCGCCACCGGTTTGGCCCGGCTTCGCGAGCAGCTGGAAGCAGCCGACCGCTGACCGGACAAAGGCCCGAAATCTCCCGAAAAATCTAGATCCCAGCGCGGTTCTTAGGGGTTGATCTGGGCTCACCTCGCCTGCTACCGGCCCCCTCGAACATGCGAATCCGCGCGGACGAAATCTCCGACATCATTCGCCAGCAGATCGAGGATTACGACAAGAAGGTCGACATCTCCGAGACCGGCTCGGTGCTCACCGTGGGCGACGGCATCGCTCGAATCTACGGACTGGAAAACGTGGCAGCCGGCGAGCTGGTCGAGTTTCCGGGCGGGGTGGAAGGCCTGGTCTTGAACCTCGAGGAGACGAACGTCGGCGTCGCCCTCATGGGCGAAGCCGACCACGTCCGCGAAGGCGACACCGTGCGGCGAACCGGACGGATCGCCGACGTCCCGGTGGGCGACGGCCTGCTCGGCCGGGTGGTCAATGCCCTCGGCCAGCCGATCGACGGCAAAGGCCCGATCGCGGAGACCGAGCGACGTCGGATCGAGGTCAAGGCACCGGGTATCATCGAGCGAAAGCCGGTGCACGAGCCGATGCAGACCGGCATCAAGGCCATCGACACCATGATCCCGATCGGCCGCGGACAGCGTGAGTTGATCATCGGCGACCGTCAGACGGGCAAGACCGCCATCGCTCTGGATACGATCATCAACCAAAAGGGCGGAGACATCCGGTGCTTCTACGTGGCGGTGGGCCAAAAGCAATCGACCGTGGCCCAGGTCTATGCCCGACTCGAGCGGGCCGGCGCCCTCGACTACACCACCATCGTGGCTGCGAATGCGTCGGATCCGGCTCCCCTTCAGTTCTTGGCCCCCTACTCCGGCGTGACCATGGCCGAGTACTATCGAGACAACGGTCAGCACGCCCTGGTGATCTATGACGACCTCAGCAAGCAGGCTGTTGCCTACCGTCAGCTGGCGCTGCTCCTTCGCCGCCCTCCCGGGCGCGAGGCGTTCCCGGGCGACGTGTTCTACCTGCACAGCCGCCTGCTGGAGCGTGCGGCGAAGCTGTCGGACGAAGAAGGGGCCGGGTCTTTGACCGCGCTTCCGATCATCGAAACGCAGGCCGGCGACGTTTCGGCATACATTCCGACGAACGTCATCTCGATCACGGACGGGCAGATCTTCTTGGAATCCGACCTCTTTGGCGCGGGGCAACGCCCCGCCGTCAACGCCGGCATCTCGGTTTCCCGCGTCGGCGGTTCTGCGCAGATCAAGGCGATGAAGGACGTGGCTGGCAGCCTTCGCTTGAAGCTCGCATCCTACCGAGAGCTTGCCGCCTTTGCGCAGTTCGGCTCAGACTTGGACGCCGCCACCCGCCGTGAGCTGGACCTCGGATCTCGCCTGATGGAGTTGTTGAAGCAGAAGCAATTCGAACCGAAGCCCGTCGAAGAGCAGGTGCTCGCAGTTTGGGCAGCGACGTTCCCGGCCAAGCCGAAGAACAAGGAATACAAGAACAACCCAGACTACCAAGAGGGCTGCTTCATCCTCGACATTCCGAAAGAGGACATTCAGGACTTCGAAGCGGAGCTGGTCAGCTACTTCAAGGGGAACGCCAAAGACGTGCTCGAGCAAATTCGTTCCTCCGGAAAGATCACCGAAGACTTGGAAAAGAAGTTGGTGGAGCAAACCGAGGCATTCCGGCGGCAGTTCCGGCAGCGGTACGAATCGACGGAAGCGTCCAGCGAGGAGTGACGCCCATCATGGTCGCGATGCAGGCTTCAGCCGCTCGCGAACCCATACCCGGTCCCCGCTCCGCGTGATCCATCTCATGGGCCACGCTCCATTCCAGGGGCCTGCCCGAGTCGACTCCCCACCCGGTCCGACCCACACCACGCCGGTGGGAGTCTTGCGAAGCTCTCCCAGATAGACCTGCGGGGACCAGCTCGGCGGCCGAACCGACACCGTTCGCACCCGTACGCGCTCCGTCGGCTCTAGGGTCGGAGCCAGCAGCCAGATCCACCAAACAGCCGCCGGTGGGCTGCCCACGTCCAAGGCGGTTCCTCCCCCCCATCCGACCGAGCGCTCCATCGTGCCACCGAATCCCTTGCGGACGACCTTCAGCTCGTCTTCGGTTCGAAAGAGATCCGCTTCGACGAGGGCTCCCGCGCCCCGAATCTGCAGACTCGCCGACCGTGGCTCGAAGCGACGCAGCACGATCCGAATGCGGGTTTGGAAGGACACGGGACTTTTCTGGCTCGCCCACAACTCGAGCACGCCAGCGCCCGAACCGGTTCGCTCCCACCTGAGCCGCTCCAGTCCCACCCGACGACTCTCTTCGACGACGCGATACTCGACGGAATCGGAAGGGGGAAACGAGGCGCGTTCTTCGGCCGAGGTCGGAGTGCCGTGCAGGCCCTGGGAGCCGCAGCCCCCGACTCCCACCCCGCCACCCGATGCGACGGCCGCGGCGCACAACAATCGGTGCCAGGTTCTGGGAAGGACCTCAGGTTCCGTGCAAACATGTCGATGAGCATCGGGAGGCACGGCATGCACCGCGTGACCATACTTCGATTCCGAGCCCGGCTCGGATCCCGCGTCGCGCTCTTGGCGGCGCTCATTCTTTCGTCTTCGGCATCGGCCCAAGGGTTGAGTTTGGATACGGAGAGTTTGTTCGAGCCCGCGCCGAAAGGGTTCGCGGTGTGTTGGGAGCGACCCGGCGGCTGGCCGAGAAAGGCTCGGGTGTCTCGCTTCGACCGCGCTTTCGTAGCTGCAGCCAATCGGACGTTGCCTGATCATACCGACGCTCGACTCCAGCGAATGCTCGGGGGCGTGCCGGCCTCTGGGTGCCGATTCACGGTCCGTCCGGAATTCGTGGGGGTGCGAACTTCTCGGGGCCGGGCTCTCGAGATCCGCGTGCGGGACGTGCAGCTCGACGCGATCCTGCTCGAAGACACCATCGGACCGGTACGCGCCTATCGCCTCCAGGTCGACGACTTCGTCCCAGCCTGGGAAAAGATCTGGGCGGTGGTGGCGCCCACGGAACCCCCCGCTCCGGAACCCTCCGAGGTTCCGCCGGCGCCGGTTCGGCGGACTCCCAAGGAGCCCTTCGTCGATCCCGACCTGGCGGAACTGCGAGCCGAGCGCGAGGCGGCCCTCCGCCCGGAGCCTCCGCCGCCCGTACTCACCCTGATGGCCCAGGTCGGAGCCACCGCCCGGGAACTCGATGCCCAGGCGGGCCGGCCGCAAGACCAATCGGCCCTATTGTCCTTCGGCGTGCAGGGCGACTTGCACCTGGGCGGGATGTTCCGATGGAAGCGAACCGTGCTCGACCTGTCCGCCGAGTACTGGCGGCAGGTGGTCGGTGCGGAGTTGGGCCCCGAGTCCGTCGGTGCCGACGCGGACCGCACCCGCGCCACCCTCCGCCTGGGTCATGCCTGGTTCGGAAACCAGGGCCCTTGGCTGGGACTGACCTCGGGCTTCGCCCACCGCCGGTTTACATTCGACGATGCGGCTTCGACGCTTTCCGTCGAGTACAGCGCCCTGCGTACCGGCGGCTGGATCCGGCAGCCCATCCACGACTTCTCGGGTACCCGACTGTCGGTGGGAGCCGCTGGAGCTGCCCGCTGGACCTTGGGTGACGGCGATCAGGACGTTGGCGCCGACGCCCACATCACTCTGAATCTCGACCACGCGGCTGGGTTTTCGAGCCGGATCCGAGCCGGGTACACCCATCAGACCGGGACCGTACTCGGAACGGACTTCACCGACGGCATCTTCGACGTGTCGCTCGGATTGGGATGGGCCCTATGATTCGCGCCACGATCTTTCTTTCGGTTTTCCTCTGCGCTTCGGCGGTCTGGGCTCAACCCCAAGACGTTGACAATGACGGCGACGGATTCACGCCCTTGACGGGCGACTGCAACGATTCGGACGCCTCGATCTATCCGAACGCACCAGAGCTGTGCGACAGCAAAGATAATGACTGCGACAACGTCATCGACAACCCGCCGGACGACGATGGCGACGGCCTGCACGAGTGCAACGGCGACTGCGACGACAACAACGCCAACGTGTACACCGGAAATACCGAGGTATGCGACGCAGTCGACAATGACTGTGACGGAGACGTGAACGAAGGCACAGGAAGTCGACCTTTCCTGCGGCGAACCTGCTACGGCGGCCCCGCTGGAACCGCCGGCGTCGGCCTGTGCAAGTCCGGTTTCGAAGAATGCTCCTCGTCCTCGGCTCCATACTGGAGCGGCACCTGTCAGGGTGAGGTCGTGCCCGCCACCGAAGTCTGCGACGGAGACGACAACGACTGCGATGGGACCACCGACGAGGGATTCGACCAGGACGGAGACGGGGTGACCACCTGCGACGGGGACTGCGACGACGGCGACGCGGACCGGTACCCGGGGAACAACGAGATCTGCGACGGAAAGGACAACGACTGCAGCGCTTCCACCCGAGACGCGGACCTGACCCGGGCCTGCTACACCGGTGCGGCCGGAACCCGAAACACCGGTGTGTGCAGCGACGGCACCGAGTCGTGCAACGGCGCCAACGGCTGGTCGGGAACCTGTGCCGGGCAAACCCTGCCGAGCACCGAATCATGCAACCAGCAGGACGACGACTGCGACGGCGCCACCGATGAGGATTTCGACCAAGACAACGACGGCTCCACAACCTGCGGCGGAGACTGCGACGACAACGACCCCCAGGTTCGACCCGGTCGCAGCGAATCTTGCGACGGCAAGGACAACGACTGCGACAACCTGGTCGACGAGCGCAACGCCCAGGGGGACCCCCTGCGCCGCTCCTGCTACTCCGGTCCATCCAGCACCCGAAATCGTGGCATCTGCCAGGCGGGCACCCAGACATGCTCGAGCGGATCGTTCGGGAGCTGCGTGGGAGAGGTGCTACCGAGTACCGAGACCTGCAACGGAGTGGATGACGACTGTGATCGTCGAATCGACGAGGATTTCGACCAAGACAACGACGGCGTCACCACTTGCGAGGGCGACTGCGACGACAACGACTCGGACCGCTACCCGGGCAATACCGAGATCTGCGACGGCATCGACAATGATTGCGACGGCGTCATCGACGAAAACTTCGACAACGACGGCGACGGCTTCACGACTTGTGCAGGAGACTGCGACGATACGGATGCGAGCATCTTCCCGGGGGCCACGGAGTCCTGCAACGGTGTTGACGATGATTGCGACGGCAGCGTCGACGAAGACTTCACGGACGCCGACGGCGACGGCTTCGTGTTCTGTGGTCCCAACGCGGACTGCGACGACAACGACCCCACCGTGTACCCCGGTGCGCCAGAAGCCTGCGATGGGGTCGACGAAGACTGCGACGGCGCCGTGGACGAGCGTCCCAATGGACGTCCGCTGCGGAGGAGTTGCTACACCGGCCCGTCCGGAACCGCCGGCGTGGGGTTGTGCGCTAGAGGTCGTCAAGAGTGCACCGCCGGCATCTGGGGGACCTGTGAAGACGAGATCGTTCCCGAGCCGGAAAGCTGCGACCGGCGCGACAACGATTGCGACGGCACCAGCGACGAAGACTTCGACCAGGACGGTGACGGATTCGTAACCTGCGGACCCGCAGAGGACTGCGACGACCAAGACAGCACCAAGAACCCGGGCCAAATGGAGGTCTGTGACGGCAAGGACAACGACTGCGACGGAAATGTCGACGAAACGCCGGGCGGAGACCCCCTGACCCGTCCGTGCTACGACGGCCCGGCCGACACGGAAGGCAAAGGCATCTGCACGGGCGGGGTGAATGCCTGCGAAGGATCCAGCGGATACTCCACCCAATGCACCGGTCAGACCACACCTCAGATGGAGATCTGCAACGAACTGGACGACGACTGCGACGGTGAGATCGACGAAAGCTTCGACGACGACGGAGACGGATTCACCGAGTGCGGCGAACGGCCCGACTGCGATGACACAGACCCCGAGGTGAACCCGGACGCCCTCGAGATCTGCAACAACGTGGACGACGACTGCGACGGCATCGTCGATGGCAACGAAACCTCCTGCTACGACGGCCCGGTGGGTACCGCCACCGTGGGCGAGTGCCGGGCGGGCGTGGCCACCTGCGCCATGGGCATGCCGTCCGGAATCTGCGACGGACAGGTGCTTCCGGTCGACGAGGTGTGCGACGGCCTGGACAACGACTGCGATGGCGAGGTCGACGAAGGCTTCGACCAAGATGGAGACGGCGTAACCAGCTGCGACGGCGACTGCGACGACCTGAACGCCTTCGTTTCACCGGAGCTTCCGGAGCGGTGCGACTGCACCGACAACGACTGCGACGGCACGCTGGACGAATTGCCCTTCGGCAACGCTGGATCGATCTGCGAATTCGGCGCTTGCCACGATTTCGACGGCGACGGCTTCACCAATTGCGAGGGGGACTGCAACGACCTGGACCTGAGCGCGTTCCCGGGAGCCAGCGAGGTATGCGGCGACGGAGTCGACAACGACTGCGACGGCCGGGTCGATGAAAACGTGGACGAAGATGGGGACGGGACCACCACCTGCGAAGGGGACTGCGACGACCGATTCGCTTCGATCCGACCAGACGCCCCCGAGGTGTGCGACGGCTTCGACAACAACTGCGACGGCCGGATCGACGAGGGATACGACCAAGACGGCGACCTGGCCACCACCTGCGTCGGCGATTGCGACGACGCGAACCCAAACCGAAGCCCCTACCTCCGTGAGGTGTGCGGCAACGGGATCGACGACGACTGCGACGGGGTGGTGGACCCGGACGACGACGTGGACGGCGATGGCTTCACGGTCTGCGGGGGCGATTGCAACGACTTCAACGCGGCCGTCTACCCCGGAGCCCCGGAAGTCTGCGACGGTACGGACAATGACTGCGACCGGGCCCGAGACGAAGGCTTCGACGAAGACGGAGACAACTTCACCACCTGTTTCGGCGACTGCAACGATGCCGACCCGTTCATCAACCCCTTCGCCCGCGAGGTGCCGGACGATGTGGACAACAACTGCAACGGCGACGTGGACGAAGGCGAAGAAGACGCGGACGCGGACGCGTTCAGCTTCCTTTGCGGCGACTGCAACGACGACAATCCGAACATCGGGCCCCAGAGCCCGGACGTCTGCGACGGCATCGACAATGACTGCGACGGGCGCGTGGACCGGGATCCCTTGGGCAGGTCGACCTGCTCGGTGTGCAACGACGTTGACGAAGACGGCTTCGAAGACTGTGAGGGAGACTGCGACGACAGCGACCCTGCGATCAATCCGGCGGCCGAAGAGGTCTGCGACGGCATCGACAACGACTGCGACAGCCTGATCGACCTGGACCCGGACAGCCGGGTCAATCTGTGCGTGCAGCTCGACGGCGGCGTACCCGGACTGGACGCGGGGGGCCAGATGGACGGCGCGATCGGCAGGGACGCCGGTCCGACGGACGGCAGCTCCGCAGACATGGGGCCTGCCACCGAGCCGCCCGTCGGACAGCCGGACGGCATCGGACCCGACGACCCCTTGGCTGTGACCTGCGGGTGCTCGACGATGGAAGACGCCGGCGACCGGACCCGAAAACCGGGCGGAGGGCTCGGCGCCGAATCCCTCCTGCTGGCCTTCGGCCTGACCGCCCTGCTCCTCGGGCGTCGCCGTCGTGGCCTGGGCGTCGCCCTGTGCGTCGCCGGAGCGGTCTCGTGCTCGGACGCCCGGGTCGGAGACGACTCCTTTTTGACCCTTCGGGACGGGGGGCACGGCGGCCCTGCCGACGGCAGCGATGGCTCGCTGTCGCTTCCGGACGGATCCGATCGAGCTCCCGACGGGGGTGCCGCATCGGACGGGGGACCGGGCGGCATCGACCAGGGCCCGGGTCCGGACCTGGGACCCCTCAACGAAGGCCCCTGCCGCCTGGCGGATCCGGGCCAGGTGAGTGAGCCGGTCGACTTTCCCGGGGCGCCATTTCGGATCGCGCTCCACCGGGAACTGCAGGTGCGGGCGCTGGACGGGGTGGAAGCGCTGAGCTTGGATGCCCCGGAGCTGGGCCTCCACGGCTTCGTGTTGGGCGTTCCCTTGGACCCCGTGTTCGACCCTACATCCTTTTCGGTGGCCAGCGAGGTCATCGACTCCCGAATCGACCCTCTTTGGAGCCGAGGTCTGCCCGGGGTGACCGGCGTGGCAGACCAGGTCGACGAGTCTTTGGGGCAGACCTTTTCGCTGCGGGCCCGCCCCGCCTCCCGGACCCTGCGGCAGGTGCGAATGGTCAACGACGTGCTACCCTCCCGGGTTCGAAACGGCCTTTTGGCGGAGCTCGCCCGGGTGGGTCTCGAGGAGGTCGGCGGTTTGCCCGCCGTGCCGGACGAGACGCCCACCCGAAGCTTGCGTTTCGCGGCCTCGACCCTCGTCGACCCCGAGGAGCAGCGTATCGCATTCGTGGTGCTCTTGGCCGACGCGTCGGTGGGCGAGGTCGGACAGCGGATCATGGCGGATCTGACCAATGGAAGCCACACGGGTGACGTCGGGTCCTTCGTGGAGATCGCTTGCGAAGAAGAAACCGCCCTTCCCCTACAGGTCGACTTCATCTGGGTGGTCGACAACTCGGCTTCCATGCAGGAGGAGCAGCAAGCTCTGTCGGATACGGCCGGAACGTTCTTTCAGGCCCTGGACAACAGCCAGATCGACTATCGACTCGGCGTGGTAAGCACCGACGGCGAAGCGTTGCGCGGTGGAGGATTCACGCGAAGGGTCTCCGATTTTCGCGAGCGGGTCCTGGTGGGTGTGAACGGAGAAGGTAACGAAGCTGGATTGGAGTTCGCCGTCCGATCCCTGGAACGGGCACGCACCGCCAGCGTGGCCGAGCAGCGGCTGCGGGACGACGCGGTGCCGGTGGTGGTGTTCTTCAGCGACGAAGACTCGACGAATTTTCGTTCGATCGATGCGTATAGCCAGGCCCTCGCCGACCTGGGGGCGCTGCCCTTCGCCATCGTCGGCCCGCGCCCCCGGGGCTGCGTGGCCGTGGGCCGCGGGCAAGCCCGGGTGGGCGAGAGCTACATCCGGGTCGTCGAGTCTTTGGGGGGTACTGTGGCTTCGATATGCGCCCTGGACCTGAGTAATTCGATCGAAGAGATTCTGGTGGCGTCGGCCGGCTCGGCGAGTCAGATCTTGGTCGACCAGCAACCGATCAGCGGGTCCATCGAGGTGCAGCTTTCGGATCGGACCGTTCCCCGCGGCCGGCGAAACGGGTTCGACTACGAACCGACCGCCAACAGCCTGCTCTTTTTCGGCAGCGCCAACCTCCCCGAAGGAACTCCGTTCCGCCTGGGCTACCAGCGCTTTTCCCGCATCGTGAACTGACGGCGAGCGGTCACTCGGCCGACGAGATGTCCACCGTGTCCCGGGGTAACTCCTCGGGATGTCCCGTCAAGAAGCCCTGCACAAACTCGACGCCCCGGCTTCGGACCCACTCGAGTTCCTCGGGCTTTTCGACCCCCTCGGCCACGGTCGCGATGTCGAGACTCTGGGCGATTTCGATGATCTTCTCGGCGATGACGCTCTTGTAGGCGTCCTCGTGGATGTTGCGGGTCAGATCCATGTCCAGCTTCACGATGTCGGGACGAACCCGGTGGATCAGGTTCATGTTGGAAAAGCCCGCGCCCAGGTCGTCCAGGGCCAGCCGGAATCCTTGGGCCCTTCCTGCGTCGAGGCTCCGAACCAGCTGGTCCGAGTCAGTGAGCTTTTCGGACTCGGTGATCTCGAACACGATGCGCTCCGGGGCCACATCGTAGGTGTCGGCCAGCTGCCGGTGCCGCTCGGCTTCGAAGTGGGCATCGACCACGGTGGACGGCGTGATGTTCAAAAACAGCGCCCCCTCTGCTCGAGACGTGGCGAGCATCTGGATCGCCCGTTCATGCACCTTGCCGTCCAGACTGGACAGCGAACCGGCATCGCGGGCCGCGGACAGCATGCGCATGGGGGCAATCAGATCACCAGTGCGGCTTCGGCCCCGCGCCAAAGCCTCGTGGCCGTACACCCGCCCGGTGTCGCTCGCGTAGACGATGGGCTGAAAGTGGACGACAAGCCGCTCCTCCCGCATGATCTCGGCCAGCCACTTCCCCCGGGCAAAGATCAGGAAGTTCTTCAGGCTGTCCGCTCTGGGGAAATCGCCAAGGGTCGGCTCATCGGTTCCGCTCTTGAACAGCGCCTTCGTGTCCTCGAGGGCCACGGAGCTCAGGTCTTGCCGGACCTGGCCCAAAAAACCCACCACGTCGTCTTTGTGGACATGGATCGCCAGGATCCGGTCCGGGTCGTACACGTCGAACACCCGGTCGGTGCGCTCGGCGATCTGACGAAGCTGCTCGAAGGCATCCTCCGAAGGCGCTCCCAAGAACAGCCGGCCCGATCCGCGCAATGGATCTGGCAAGGCCATGCTGACGTTGGCCAGAGCGCCCAGGGGATCTTCGTCGTTGCCGTGCGTCATCGAGTGATTCGCCTCACCGCGGGTATCTGTTATCCCATATCCGAAAGATCTGCGCACCCACCAGACGATGGCGGAGTCGGAAACTCGCCCGGGTGACGCACCCGGTGCCACGCCCATTCGATCCACGGCGACAGGTTGTCCTGCTCCAAGGCGCGTCGCAGGGATTCCATCCAGGTAGCCAAGAACCACAGGTTGTGGGCGGTCAGGAGGCGGAAGCCGGTGATCTCCTCCGTCACCCACAAGTGGCGCAGGTAGGCCCGCGAGTAGTTGCAGCAGGTCGGGCAGGAGCACGATGGATCCAGCGGTCCCTCGTCCTCCCGATAGCGGGCATGTTTGATCACCACTGGGCCTCGCGAGGTCAACAAGCGGCCCATGCGCGCGTTTCGCGTCGGGATCACGCAGTCGAACATGTCGACGCCCTGGGCCACGGCCAAGACCAGATCCTCGGGGTGGCCCACCCCCATGAGGTACCGGGGGCGGTCCGCCGGCATGCGGGGCGCCAGGTGGGACACGACCCGGATCATGTCCTCCTTGCCCTCGCCCACGGCCACGCCACCGATGGCGTAGCCGTCCAGATCTCGGTCGGCCAAAGTCTCCAGGTGTCGGCTGCGCAGGTCGAGATCCCGTCCTCCTTGCACGATACCGAATAGCGACGTTCGTTCCGGCTGCCGCCGGGCCGCGATGCAGCGGTCGAGCCACCGGGTGGTCCGTTCGACCGAAGCGAACAGATAGGGATCCGGCGCGTCCGCTGGCGGACATTCATCGAAAGCCATGGCGATGTCGGCACCCAGGGCCTCCTGCACGGCCACGGCCGATTCGGGTCCGAGCTGGTGCAAAGACCCGTCATAGGGGCTTCGAAACTCGACTCCCGCCTCCGAGATCTTGCGGCGCTCGGCCAAAGAGAAGACCTGGAATCCACCGCTGTCGGTCAGGATGGTCGAAGGCCAATTCATGAACCGGTGAAGACCCCCGAGCCGCTGCACCAACTCGTGCCCCGGGCGCAGCATCAAGTGAAAGGTGTTGCCCAAGACCACCTCGAACCCCATGGCGGCCACCTCCTCGGGCAACATGGCTTTCACCGAGCCGCCGGTGCCGACCGGCATGAACGCCGGAGTCTCGAAGCTACCGTGTGGTGTGTACACCCGACCGCGGCGGGCGAGGCCTGCGCAACCGATGAGTTCGAAACGAACGGTGCGGTTCATAGAATGCACATGGAGTCGCCGTAGGAATAGAAGCGATAGCCTTCCCGCACGGCTTCTCGGTACGTGTCCAGCACTAGGTCCCGTCCGGCGAAGGCCGCCACCAGCATGAGCAAGGTCGATTGCGGCAGGTGAAAATTGGTCACGAGGGCATCGACCCAGCGAAACCGATGGCCCGGCCGAATGAACAAGGACGTGCTGCCGGGGCCCGGCTCGAGCCGAGCGTCGAAGCTCTCGAGCACCCGCGTCACCGTCGTACCCACCGCGAACACCCGGCCGCCCCGGCGGCGGGTCCGGTGGATGGCATCGACCACCGGCGGGGGCAGCACAAAGCGCTCGGCGTGCATGCGGTGTGCCTCGATCCGCTCCGATTCCACCGGAAGGAAAGTCCCCGGACCCACGTGGAGCGTCAGGAAGGCTTGCTCCACGCCCAAATCTTTCAACCGCTCGAGGAGCGACTCGGTGAAGTGCAAGCCCGCCGTGGGCGCCGCCACCGAGCCGAGTTCTTTGGCGTACACCGTCTGATATCGCTTCGCGTCTTCTGGATCGGCATCGCGCCCGATATAGGGCGGAAGCGGCATTTGGCCGTGGCGCAACGCAACCTG
This sequence comes from Myxococcales bacterium LLY-WYZ-16_1, assembly GCA_031800475.1. GTDB lineage: Bacteria > Myxococcota > Kuafuiibacteriia > Kuafuiibacteriales > Kuafuiibacteriaceae > Kuafuiihalomonas > Kuafuiihalomonas phototrophica. The sequence goes on along the minus strand of DAPKRQ010000235.1, from coordinate 8,418 downwards.
CAACAGGTCTGCTTCGCTCGCCACCCGGACCTGCTTGCCTTGCACCCCGTCGACCCAAACCCGGGCTCCGGGCTGGGCTTCCAGCTCGAGCGCTTGCCCCTCCCGCAGGCCCTTCGACGACCGGGCCAAGGCCCACCATCGATGGGGCTCTCGGGGGGACGTGGGCCCCGAGCCGCTCGCCGATTCCACCAGCAGAAGCTCGACCCGCCCGCCGGTATCGGCCTTTCGGGCCCACAGTCGGGCCGGGATCACCCGGGAGTCGTTGAAGACCAGAAGATCTCCCGCCCGGAGCACCTCCGTGATCTCGCGGAAGCGGCGGTGGGTCCGGCGTCCGGTGGCTCGGTCCAGAACCAGCAGCCGCGACCCGTCCCGCTCCGTCGCAGGACGAGATGCCACCTGCTCGGGTGGAAGCTCGAAGTCGAAGTCGCTTCGGTTCACCGTCTCCCTTCAAAGCACGCCTGCGCTCCCGGTGGCGCAAAATTCCGGCTCAGTAAGCCCGCCGAATCCCGGCTCCATCGTAGTAGTGGGCCAGGATCTGCAGGTAGTTCTTCCCCTCGAGGGCCATGCCTCGGGCGCCCCACTGGCACATGCCGACCCCGTGGCCGAACCCGGACCCTTCGACCCGGACCCGTCCCCCCCGGGTCCGGGCCGAAAAGCGGCTCGAAAACAGCCGGTCGTAACCCACGGCCGCCCGAAACCGGTTCGGGTCGATGCCCCGGGCGCCCCGGTCGTCCCGGATCCGCACCCGGGGCGCGCTCCGGTCCCTAAAGACGGAACGAACTTTGCCTCGGGCGAGCCCGGCGGTCTCGAGCAGCCGCTGCATCTCGTGGGCCGGCAGGGTGAAGTCCCAAGCGTACTTGGTGCTCTGCCGGCACCAGCGGCACGGCCGGGGCTGCAGATACGCCACCCGGTTGCCAAAGGCCGACTCCGCCGACCGGGTGCGGCCCCCGCAAGTGCTGTGATACAGGGCCTCGGCCGGCTCGTGGCGCCAGGCCAGGACCTGCCCCCGGGTCGCCCGGACCGCCCGGACCACCGCGGGTCGGATCCGCTCCGCACCCCGGTAGACCTGAGACAGGACCGAATCCCGCAGGTCGTAGGGGCGGTCCCGGCTGCGCATGCGCAAGCGCCGCTGCAGCCCGTAGGTGCGCGCGGCCACCGCCTGGGCTTTCAGGGCCTCTGCAGGCCAGCTCGGCGGCATTTCGCTGCCGACGATGCCGAGCAAGTAGGTTTCCATCCGGATCCGGTTGACGACGATCAGACGGCCGTCCACCGGCACCACTTCGACGCGGCCCAGATACCGCCCGCCGGCCACGGACACCGGCGCGTCACCGGCCACGACCGCCCGGCGGCCCCGAAGGCTGCGGCCCCCGGCCCGGACCACGACGCCGTCGCCTCGGGCGCGCACGTGGACCCGGTCGGGCACCACCCGCTCCGGTCGAGGTCCGAGCCACAGGGTCAGGTCCTCCCCCTCCAAGCGAACCGCGTCCCGGTCTTCCTGCAGCAGGATCCGGACTTCGGGCTCGGCCGCCGCCGGCGAGGTTCCTCCGAGGGCCCCGGCCAGCGCCAGGCCCCACATGACGCGTCGTGGCTTCAGGGCGATCCGATGTTGAAGTCTGGATCCCGCCGACGCAAAAAACTGGGCCGGTGTGGGACCGTCGCCCTGGGGCGTTCCCTCGATGCAGGATCCGACGGCGGCCTTCGGTTCGCGCCGGCGCAAAGGCCTGGTACGACCCGAGACATCATGTGGGCAGTGGGACTCGGGATTTTGTGCATGGCGGCCGCGCCCCTGGACCCGTTCTTGCCGGCACACCTGCGGCCGGTGGTGGAAGAAGCGATCGAAGCCGAGCTCGACGCCAAACGGGGCCCGGCCAACGCGGTGGAACTGCTGCGGGGTGCCCAGGACCAGGCCCAAACCGAACGGGACCGGATGCGGCTCGAGCTTCGGGTGGCCGCGATCCAGATCCGACAGGGCTTTTTGACCGAGAGCACCGCCGAGCCGCCGGTTCGCTACCAGCAAGCGTTGACCACCTACACCCGGCTCGACCTGTCCGAGCCCGGCTACGCCGAGTGGCTGAGCACCACCCTCCAAAAGAACCCGGACTTGCGCGACACCCTGCAGGGCGCCTTGCCCCTGAGGTTGGCCGTGCTGAGCAGCCGCAGCATCCCGCAAGGGAGCCTGCAGTCCCGGCTGGTGGAGCTGATCGAAGAGGTCGGCGTGGACGTCGAAGTCGTGGAGCCGAAGCGGGCCGAAATGGTGGTGATGGTGCGGGCTGAAAACGCCGACAGCCCCGACCCGTCCCGGGTGGCGGTGAGGACGGTCATGGACCTTCGCCGCGTGGACCAGGGTGAAACGGCCTGGAAACACCGAATTTCGCAAACCAGCATCGCCGACGATGCCTCCACGGCCCTCGCGGCTTCGTTGGAGTGGAACCTACGGATCGGCGGCCGCGACTTGCTCACGCGCTGGCTGGGCGCCCACGGCCTGCCCTTGATGCGGGACGGTCCGCTCGCGGCGGGGCCCATGTCCGGCGTCCCCTCGACGGGACACGGGCACGACCATGGCCACGAACACTGAACGGGTCACGGAGAGGCCGTCGGGCGGTGCTCCGCGGCGCTCACATGGGGCGCCGAGGGCGTTCCGTCCTGCAGCGCAGACCCGGGAGCTTCGATGCGCGCCGCCGGCAGGCCCGCCGGACTCGGACCGCCGGCCAGGGGGCTCGGGCGGGGCCAGGGGTTGCGGATGGGGTTCGGCTCGCGGCGTGCGGCTGGGTCTTGGCGCAGCGCTTTGAGCAGGCTCCAACACATGAACAGGAGCACCACGCAAAATGGCAGGCCGATGCTGATCACCGCGGCCTGCAGGGCGTTGAGGGCTCTTTCTCCACCGGCATACAGAAGCACCGCCGCCGTCGCCCCCTCGGCCACGGCCCAGAAGACCCGCTGCCAGATCGGGGGGTTGGGGTGGCCGCCGGACGTCAGCATGTCGACCACGAAGGAGGCCGAATCCGACGACGTGACGAAAAAGATCGTGACCACCGCCGCGGCCAGCAGGCACGTGATGTCGGCCAACGGAAGCTTTTCGAGCATCACGTAGATGGCCGTGGAGGTGTCGGCTTTGACTGCAGCCAGAATGCCGCCTTGCCCGAAGACCTCCATATATAGCGCCGTGTCTCCGAACACGCTGAGCCACACGAAGGTCACGGCGGTGGGCACGAGCAAGACCCCCGTGACGAATTCGCCGATGGTGCGGCCCCGGGAAATCCGGGCCACGAACATCCCCACGAACGGCGACCAGGAGATCCACCAACCCCAATAGAACAGGGTCCAGTCCTGGATCCAGGCCTGCTGGTCCGGCTGGAAGTTCCCGATTTTGAACGTCCGGTAAAACGCCACGGACAGATAGCTGCCCAGGTTTTCGAACAGGGAGTTGACCACGAAGAGGGTCGGGCCCACCGCCAACACGAACAGCATCAGCAGTCCGGCCGTCATGATGTTGAGCTCGCTCAACCGCCGGATGCCGTTTTCGACGCCCGTCACCAAGGACACGGTGGCCGCCAGCGTGATCAGCCCGATCAGGATCAGCTGGGTCGGGATGGTGTGAGGCACACCGAACAGATGGTTCAGTCCGGCGCTCACCTGCATGGCGCCCAGCCCCAGGGACGTGGCCAGACCGAACAGGGTGCCGAACACGGCCAGAATGTCGATCAGATGCCCGATCGGTCCATAGATCCGGTCTCCGAGAAGGGGGAAAAAGCAAGACCGCAAGGACAAGGGCAGGTCCTTGCGAAAGGCGAAGTAGGCGATGGCCATGGCCATCAACACGTAGATGGCCCACGCGTGGATCCCCCAATGAAAGAACGTGAGCGGCAAGGCTGCCCGAGCGGCTTCCATGCTCGCCCCATCCCCGGTGGGAGGACTTCCGTAGTGCAGCATGGGCTCGGCCACACCGTAGAACAGCAGGCCGATCCCCATCCCCGCGCTGAAGAGCATGGCGAACCAGGTGGGGGTCGAGAAGTCCGGCCGGTCGGTGTCGTGACCCAGCCGGATTTTCGCAAATCGGCTGAAGCGCAAGTACACCGCCAGCCCGATGAACAGACCGACCGAAGCCACGTAGAGCCAGCCGAAGTAGGTACTCACTGCCTCCAGGATTTTGGGGAACGTGCTGCTGGCGAAGTCCGTGGCGAACACGCCGACCAGCAAAAACGCGATCAGCAGTCCGCCCGAGGTGAAGAATACGGGCGGACTGATCGTCGTCGCGGGTTTGGCCATGCCTTTGCTTACCACATGAGGCGCAAAGGCCAAGCCGAGCCGATGAGCGGGCTTCTGAAGGGGAGTTTCAGGCGCTGGCTTCGGTGCGCTTCAAATGCACGAGCAGACGCTTCAAATCCTCGTTGACCCGGACGAAGTCCGCGGAGGACTCCTCCTTCTTCAGGGTTTTCCTGATCAGGTCGACCGCGCGATCGTCTCCGTAGGCCCAGTAGGCTTGGATCGCTGCATAGCGGGCCTTCCGGTTCGAGTCGTCCAGGGCCTCGGCCAATGCGTCGAGGGTGGACGGATCCTTCAGACGCTTCAGATCCCACGCGGCCCGCTCTCGGAGGAGAGGGTCGTCGGATTTCAGCTTTCCGGCCCAACACGCCGCGTCATCCTGGCACTCGGCCGCAGTCCGCACCCGGACCATCCGCGCGTCCAGGTACTTCTGGATCCTCTCCGAAGGCTCGTTCTCCAAGACCTTTTCGAGGGCGTCGAGGTGCTCGGCGCCCGCCAGGTTCGTGGTGTGGTCGATGGCGGTCTCCTGGGCCCCGAACATCGAGTCCTCCTCCGACACGCAGGCCTGGCGGGAGTTGCCCATCCGGCGGCACTTCCGGACGAAGTCCCGCCGTGTGATCAAGGGGATCATGTCGTCGACCACGCTCTGGTCGCCGATCATGACCAGGGCCTGCATGAAGGGATCTCGAAGGGATTGGTCGATGGTGCCCATCTCCTCGGCGAGGACCTTCACCGCACGCTCGTCACCCAGGGCTCCGAGCGGTGGCGCCGTGAAGCCCAGGACCACCGGGTCCCGCTTTTCCACGGCTTCCTGGAAGGCTTCGAGCAGGGGCTCGACGGCCCGCTCGTCCCGCAGGTCACCGAGCACGAAGCCACACTTGGCTTTGATGGCCGACTCCTTGATCCCTCCGCTCTTTTCGAAGATCGCGTTCACTGCCTCGTTCTTCATGGCCATGGTCTCGAGCAAGGGCTCGGCGGCAGGCTCACCGACCTGGAACAAGGCGAAGGAGGCCTCCCGGTAGAAGGAAACGCCCTGGTACTCGATGAACATCATCTGGATCAGGGTGTCCACGGCCTTCGGCGAGCCGATGTCGCCGAGGGCGATGACCGAGTTCTTGCGCATGAACTTGTTGGGGTGGTTCAGGGCCACGTCCTCCAGTTTCTCGACCGCCCGTTCGTCCTCGATCTGACCCAGGGCTCGGACCGCCTTCAGCACCACGTGGTCGTTGCGGCTGGCGTCCATCAGCTCGAGCAGGGCCGGTGTGGCCTCCTCGGCCCCGATCTCGCCCAATGCTTCCGCGATGGCTTCATTCGCTCGGTTCGCCATCTTGTCCCGGGGTTCGGAGCTGGTGCCCGCCTTCATGTCGAGCGCCGCCACCAGGGCGTCCACCGCCGCCGGGTCTTTGATCTCTCCCAGGGCCTTGGCGGCGTCCTGCACGTGGTTGTCGTCCGGCACGTTGGTATGCGGTGCCTTCAACATGGCGATCAGGCCCGGCACGGCGGCCGCGATTTCCTGGTCGCCGACGACGTCGACCGCGTGTTCGCAGTACTTCCGTTTCCGCTCGGTGTGCTTGAGTTGGTAGGCCTCGGCGCAGGCCGCGCCGCTCTCCACGAGCATGGCAGCGCAGGCTTCGCCGTCCTGTTCGCAGTCGCTGATGCCGCTGCAGGCGATCAGGCTGGCGCCGAAACCGGCGAGGATCAGTGTCGTTTGGGTCGTTCGCATCGGTCGCCTCTCGAAAGCCTTTGTGGCTGCATGGAGCCAAACCCGGTCTTTCGGCCCCGAGTCAAGCCCGCATTCGGCGCAGGCGGTTCCAGTGCCCGTCGGGTTCGGACGCCATCGCCAAGGGCCCAAAGGGGTGCTAGCGTCCCGCCATGCGTTGGAGCGTGCTCGCCGTGATTTTCGCGTCGGCCTGCAGCTCGTCCGGAGGACGCTGGGAGCCGTACCCGGGTTGCGACGCCCGGCAGTGCGAAGCGTGGTACGAAGAGTGTACGGCGGAGTGCATCAACGAGCAGAAGGTCACCGTGACGGAGTGCCGGACGCGGTGCAAGGCCAAGCTCGAGACGTGCCGTCCCGCTTGCGGGGGCTGAGATTCCAGCGCACCGGAAGGTCCATTCAGTGAACGACACGACATCCAAGGTTGGTTCGACCACCGAGAGCCTGGGGAACTACCGTTCCAGCCTCGAATGGGAATCGCGGTTCTACAGAGACACCGCGCAGCTGGTCGAAAACACCTGCAGCTTCATCAACATCGATCCGAACATCAAGAATCGGCTCCTGACTCCCGCCCGCGCACTGATCGTGAGCATCCCCACCCGCATGGACGACGGCTCGGTCCAGAACTTCATCGGCTATCGAGTGCAGCACAACAACGCATTGGGGCCATTCAAGGGAGGCATCCGATATCACGAGGACGTAAACCTGGGCGAGGTCTCGGCCTTGGCGATGCTGATGACCTTCAAGACCGCGGTTGCTGGCATTCCTTTGGGTGGAGCCAAAGGAGGTATCCGCATCGACCCGAATCCTCTGTCGCGGCAAGAAAAGCAGCGGGTAACGCGTCGCTACACCGTCGAGATCCTGAACTTCATCGGCCCCGAGTCAGACATTCCGGCCCCGGACATGGGCACAGACGACAAGACCATGGCCTGGATCATGGACACCTTCTCCGAGATGAAGGGCCACGCGGTTCCGTCGGTGGTCACCGGCAAGCCGATCTTCATCGGCGGCTCCAAGGGTCGAAAGGAAGCCACCGGGCGTGGGGTGGCATACTGCGTTGCGGCGGCAGCCGAGCACCTGGGCATGCCGCTCGAGGGCAAGCGGGTGGCGATTCAAGGCTTCGGCAACGTGGGCACCTATGCCGCCCGAAAGATGGAGCGCATGGGCATGAAGGTCGTCGCGGTCTCGGATGTATCGGGCGCCATCTACAATCCCGACGGCCTCGACGTGAAACACTTGCTGAAGTACGTCGACATCCGTCGACTGGTCAAAGACTACCCCCGGGCAGAAGCGCTGACGAACGAGGAGCTGTTGAAGCTCGACGTCGACGTGTTGGTGCCGGCCGCATTGGGGGGCGTCATCGACGCCAAGATCGCGTCCCAGCTGAAGTGCCGCATCCTCGCCGAGGGCGCGAACGGTCCGGTCACCTCCGACGGAAACGTGGTGCTCCGCGAGAGGCAGGACGAGATCTTCGTCGTACCCGACATTCTCGCCAATGCCGGGGGCGTGATCGTGTCGTATTTCGAATGGGTCCAGGGACTGCAGTCCTTCTTTTGGTCTTCCAAAGAGATCAATCAACGCCTGTTCAAGATCCTGAACGACGCGTTTCAGGAGTGCGTGAACTTCAAGGATAAATTCAAGACCGACATGCGGACGGCGACCCTGGCTTTGGGCATCCACCGCGTGTCCGAAGCGATGCTGGCGCGGGGGCTGTTTCCCTGAGCCAGTCGCTCGAAGAGCTGGATTTCGACCGGGCTCGCGGCGCACTGCGCCAGGCGGTACCGAAGCTGGAGCCGGAGGCGGTCCCCCTGGAGTGCGCTTTGGGGCGAACCCCCGCCCTCGAGGTCCGGCCTCGCGTTTGCCTGCCGGCCACCCCGCTGGCCCGATGGGCCGGCTTCGCGGTCCCTTCGTTGTCGCGGCAGACCCTGCGCCTCCGTGCAGCGCCGCCAGAGCCTGCTTCCCGCCTGCAGTCCGCCCACGCGGCGGTCGTTTCCGCCTTGGCGCCGGTGCCGCCAGGTACCCGGGCGGTCGCCAAACCGGGGCAGGTACGGCGAGATGGGCCCGAGATCACGCTGAACGAAGACCTGGAGCCCGGCTTTGGACTGCACCCGCCCGGCAGTCTGGCGCGTCCCGACCAGGTGCTCGCCGGCCCCGAGCGCCCCCTTTCGCTCGGGGACCTGGAGCGACTCGCGGACCTGGGCTTCAAAGAGCTGCGCGTCCGGCGCGTTCCCCGCGTCGGCTGGGCCGGACGAGGTGGACCGAGCGCGGGTGCCCTGCTCGGCCACACCGGGGTATCCTGGGTGCGGGAGCGTTCGTTCGAATGGACCCAAGATCTGCCCGAGCTGGAGCCCCTCGACGCTCGGATCTGGGTCGGGGTCACCCCACCGCCGGACGCGCGCGTCGTCCCCTCGACCCACAGTGGATGTCTTCAGCCCTTCTGG
>DAPKRQ010000234.1:0-8077 GCA_031800475.1 Myxococcales bacterium LLY-WYZ-16_1 | reverse complement strand
CATGGCCACCACGTGCCGTTCGAGCTCGTCCTGGTGGGCCTTGGCGTAGGCTTTCGCCCCCACCAGCCCCACCTCCTCGCCACCGAAGAGCACCACCCGCACCGTCCGCGCGGGAGCGAGCTTCTCTTCGAGGATCCGCTTGGCGGTGGCGAGCACGATGGCCACGCCAGATCCGTCGTCCACGGCCCCGGTACCCAGATCCCAGCTGTCCAGGTGGGCGCCGATCAGCACCACCTCTTCGGGTCGGGTGCGACCTGGGATCTCACCGATCACGTTGCCGGTGGTGGCCGGCCCGGGAAAGCGGGACCGAAGCAGCAAAGCAACCTGCACCGGACCGTCGGACCGCTCCAGGATCCGGGTCAACTGGTCGGCGTCCGGGGCCGACAGAGCCGCGGCCGGTATGCGCTCGACCCCTTCGGCGTAGCGCAGCATGCCGGTGTGGGGCAGCCGGTGGGAGTCGGTACCGACCGAGCGGATCAGCACCGCCCGGGCCCCGAGCTGGGCCGCCTTCACCGCGCCCCGGGCCCGGATCCCGACAACCGTACCGTAGCCCGAGCCATCTTGGGTTTTGGGCATGGGCCGGTCGATGAACACGATCTTGTCTTTCACCGTTTCGCGCTCGGCCCGCTCGAGAGCTGCGAGTGTTTCGAAACGAACGACCTCCGCCTCGATGCCATCTTTGGGAGTGGCCACCGTGCCCCCGAGTCCCGACACCACCAGCGGTTGGGGAAAAGGGGCCACCACCCGGGCCGACTCATCGCCCCGGACCCACACGTCGATGGGCGTGGTCTCGACCCGGACGTTGTCGAGGCCGAGTTCCTTCATGGTGCGCAGAGCCCAGGCTCGGGCCCGGGCTTCGGCTTCGGTCCCGGCCAGTCGAGGCCCCACCTCGGTGGTGAGGCTGGTCAGGATCTTCATGGACAGGGCTCGGTTTCGGGGCCCGTCCTGCAGGGCCCGCACCTGGGCGAGCAGCTCCGGGCTCAAGGGCTCTTGGGCGTGGGCAACCGCCGGCGTGGTGCCGAACGCCCCGGCGACGGCGACCGCCGCTGTCCCGAGCGGCGCGAACACGGCGAAATGAAATGCGTTCAAGCCCTGAAATTCGAAAGCCCGGCCCACCCGGTCAAGGCCCGGTCGCTGCCTGCGAAGTTCCCCACGGGAGGGTCCCCTTCCCTCGCGTCCCCTCTCGCCCGGTGAACGCATCCCTCACGGGGGGTTCGGGTAGCCCGGCACCGGGGCGGCAGTGAAGACCAGGTCGGCCTCGAGGACCTTTCGGCCGTCGACCCGGCTGACGGCCCGCACTTCGAAGGCGGGACCGGTCTGCCCCTGCCACGCCACCTCGGTCACCAGGGTCTGGCCTGGGCGGATCATGTCCCGGCACTTCACCGACCGCATCCGAGCCAGCACCGGAACCCCGTCTTCCGCCGGCCGGCCGCGGCGCCGCCAGATCAGGGCCTCGCCGCCCTGCACCGCGTGCTCCAGGGCCACCGTGCCCGGGAGCAGCAGCACCCGGTCGGCTCCGTCGGTTCGATAGACCGAAAGATCCGGTTTCGCGGTCCACGAAACCACGAGCCGATCGGGCTCTTCCCGTTCCACCGAATCCACCAGCCGGTACCTCCCGCAGGTCGCGAGGGCCTCGTCGAGCCAACCCGTTGCCATGCCCGTGGCCCTTACACCGGTGTTCGGCTGGGTTGAACCCAACCGACCGCAGCGCACCGACCGCACCCCGGCGGAACGACCAAACGGCCCACGGGCGCTCGGACGTCCGTACCGGTGGTGCGGGCGACCCCGGGCCACGGGCGGGGGCGGCGAGCCCGACTCCGAACGCCCTGCGGCGCGTCACGACCTCCCGGCGTTGGCGTCTTTCGTCCTGCACACAGCCCAGGACGCAGAACACAGAACACAGGACGAGCCCCTCCGTGGTGAAGAGGTACGCCCTCTCCCCCGCCGCTTCGAAGTCCTGCGCACCCGCCCAGGGCGGAAGCCCCAGGAAGCCGACCCACGTCTCGTCCGTCCGGAATCCGGGCGGCCGACCGGGCGTACGAGCACGAAGGCCAGTCACCCGGTGAGTGCGGGCGGACCTCCCTTGGTCCGAGCCTTGCTCCAGGCTCGGGCGCCAGGCTCCGGCGCATTGCAGGAGTCTGGCACGAAAGGAGATCCGAACATGAAGCCCGCCGCTCTTCCTCGAGCCATGCCGTGGGTCTTGGCCTCGACCTTGTTCGCGTGCGCCACGCCCCTTCCCACCACCCAACGCATCGTCCGGGTGCATTCGGGCCCAAAACCCGAGGCCTCCGTCACCGCCTGCCGCGTCCACCTGCAGTGGCCGATCACCGAGTTGCTGGGGGCTTGCGGACAGCCCCTCGCGATCGTTCCACGCAATGGATTTCCCAGTCAGATCTGTTTGGTCTACGTCAACGAACCTGCAAAGGGCCCCCCGCTGCAGGAGGTGTATGTCTGCCTTCACGAGACCGGCTACATGTCGGCCCAAGCCGAGGATTTGGGACCCTGGGAGCCCTACCGACAATATCGGGTGACCGATGTCTTTGGCGTGGGTGCCGACCCCTCCCGGGCCACCGCCCTCCTCGAAAAGAGAGCGGCTGTGCCACCGTCCTCTCGCGCCGCCGAGACACCGCACGATACGGGGCCGAAGACCCTGCAGTCTGGCGCACCCACGCAAACTGCTAGCGAGCATCCATGACGAATTCGGATCTTCCGCGGGGCTTCCAGTGTATAGCTGCCGCGTGGCCGTCAGCCACAGCATGGGGCGCGCTCTCGCGGGGGCGAGCGCGCCGGGCCGTTCACGGGCTTCACAGCGACGATCTGCGCGGACGCCACATAGTCTTCGGCTCGACTCCCGGGAACCCAATCCTTGATGAAGTCCCGGGATTCTCCCTTCACTTGGATGTCGATCCCTTCGAAGCCCGCCCCCTTTAGCATCGCGCGAACCGCGTCCGGACCTTTGGCGCCGCCGACGCAGCAGGACATCAACAACGCGTCCTCACGCATCGCATCCGGCATCGCGGCGATCTCCACCACGTCCGAAAACGCCACGCGCCCGCCGGGACGAAGCACGCGGTAGCACTCCTCGTAGGCCCGCTGCTTGTCGGGCGACAGGTTGATCACGCAGTTCGAGATCACCACGTCCACGTCGCCGTCGCCCACAGGCAGGTTCTCGATCTCGCCGAGCCGGAAATCGACCTGGGCCAGCCCCGCCTTCTTGGCAGCCGCGCGCGCCCGGCTGACCATTTCGGGGGTCATGTCGACTCCGATGACGCGGCCCGAGGGACCCACCTCGCGCGCCGCCAAAAAACAGTCGAGCCCACCGCCGGAGCCGAGATCGAGGACGGTTTCCCCGGGCTTCAGATCGGCGGCGCGCAGAGGAGTTCCGCAGCTGAGCCCCATGTCTGCGCCTTCCGGGACCGCTTCCAGGTCCTCCGCCGAATAGCCGACCGCCAAGGAAGACGAGCGCTCCACCGCCCGGTCGAGCACGGTGGTCGAACCCCCTTCGAGCTCTGGCGTGCTCCGCGCCCCACTCTCCGGCGCACGGGCGGTGCGAGCGCGGCGGGCGTAGTTTTCTCGGACGGGGTCTCGCGGGTCGCTCATGGCGGGAGCCTATCGATCCGAAGCGCCGTTTGCACGACAAACGAGCCCTCCAAAACCAATTCGCTCGTGTCGATTTTGAGTGGAAGGCAGGAAGTCAGGGGCGCTCGTAGGCTCCGACGTCCGGCCCCATGCCCACGTTTCGGGTAGCCCCCAACACATCCCAGGGAACGGCTTCGGCCCGGTCCCCATCGCCATCCACGTCGGTGAAATCCGGCACCGGCTCCAGGACGTCGCCATCTCGGTCCAGATCCAGCTGGTCCGCTAGCGCGGCCGCATCGACGGCCGCACCGTTGGCTTCGAGGCGTATCCCGTCGTCCGCGGTACCCAGCGCTCCGTCCGTCCCGGCGGGCTCCGTTTCGTCCACCAGGCCCGGATCGATGGCAGCCACCCCGGTTAGATCGATGGTGCAGCTCGGACAGATGACCCGGCTTTCGGTCCCCCCTTCCAAAAAGCCGCCGACGAACGCAATGCGGCTGTTACCTGAACTTCCGTTTCCAAAGCCGGTGAAGAGCTCGGGTCCTTCGGCGCCGGGGGTCTGGGCGAGCCGGTTCGCCCGAGAAATGCCGTTGGCGAGTTCCACTTCCGAGCTGCCCCAGGCGGCCACACTGCCTCCCTGAAGGGCGACGTTGTCCACGGACGTGCAGGATTCCATGACGATCCGACTTCTTTCGGAAGCCGCTACGGCGCCACCGAGGGTGGCCTCGTTTCCAGCGAACACAACGTTCGACACGAACGCGGTACTGTCCGTGGTCGCGAAGAGGCCGCCCCCCCCGGGACCCGGGCTAGACGGTGATTCGGTGGCATCGTTTCGATGGAATACAGAGTGAGATAGCTCCAAAAGGCTCCCCGCAGCCTCGATTCCGCCACCTCCGCGACTTCCAGCATTTCGTGCGAATACGGCGTTCACCACCGTGGCGGCAGCCCCGAGAACGGCGATTCCGCCCCCATCGGAAGCTCGGTTGTCTTCGAAACGGCAGTCTCGAACCAGCGGATCAGCCCCTTCTCCAGCAAAGAGCCCTCCCCCGAAGGACGCCTGATTGTCGTCGAACACGACGTCGACCACGGTGGGGGCACCGGTCACTGCCAACAACCCCCCGCCCCAACCGCCGGCCCCGTTTCCGCTGGCGCGGCCCCCTCGCAGGGTGAATCCGTCCAGGCCCGCGGCGCTTCCGACCCCGCTGGCCACCACCACGTGCTCCGCTCCGTTCCCCGAAAGCTCCGGGCGATTTTGGCTCGGGTCTCGGTCGGCCCGGTTGGTTTCGTTTCCAGAGAAGCCCCCGTACAGGAACACCCCGGGCTTCAGTACGAACGGTGCCGTGGCGTACTGCCCTGAAGCCACCCAAAGCTCGTCCCCGGCCCGGGCCTCTGCCAGCGCGTCCGACAGGTCGTCGAATGCGTCGGCCCAACTGCTTCCGTCCGCATTGCCTTCGGCCGATGCATCCACCCGGAGCACCCGGGCCGAAGGCGCCATGCCGGATCCAAACTCGTAGGCCCCCAGATCCGACGCCGGGCCCGACACGGCCGGACTCCCGACAATGTCCACCGGCACCGCTTCGGTCCGGTCTCCGTCTCCATCTCGGTCGGCGATGTCCGGGGCCGATCCCCGGGCTCGGCGATCCTGGTCCATGTCGGCCACGTCGGAGCCCGCAGCTCGGTCGATGGCCAACGAGCCCGCCGCCAAGCGAAGGCCGTCGTCGGCGGTCCCCCATTGGCCGTCGGGCCCCTCGGGGTCGGAGAGGTCCACGAAGCCCGGGTCCACGGCTTCGACTCCACCACCGTCTACGCCCCGAGCCCGGTCGGCGGCGGCCCATGGGCTGACCCCGCCATCGGACACGAAGCTCTGGCTGAAGTAGACGGTTTGCCCATCCACCGCCGGGCCGAAGTTGTCGGCAACGTTGTCCCACACCAAACTGTTGTGGATCCGGATCGGTCCCTCGAAGTCGGCCACATAAAAGGCCCCTCCGAGACCCGTCCCGGTCCCCTCATCGAAAGCGCGGTTCGAGACCACCGTCGCATGATCGAAGCGCGCCGTCGTCCGGGCTCCCACGGCGCCGCCCCGCCCAGCTCGATTTCGTGCCAAAATCACGTACTGAAACGTTGAACCGGTCGAAAAGCCGGCTACGTAGATCCCGCCTCCGAGCCCACGCTCGACCTGGTTGTCGGCAAAGATCAGATGGCTGGCTCGGCAGGTTCCTGCTCCCACGTACAGCCCCCCCGCCAACCGCTCCGCGGTGTTGCTCTCGAAGCGGCTGTTCGTGAGGCGCAGGACCGCCCCGCGAAACGCCATGCCACCTCCGTTGCCATTGCCCCCCCCGTCTTGCTGGACGCGATTGGAAAGAAACACCGACCCTCTCACGTCGGCCCGGACTCCGTCGGACAAGGCCATGGCGCCTCCGTTGCCGAATGCCTCGTTTCGTTCGAATGTCACCCCTTCGATCTCGAGCTCCGCATCCCGGGGATCACCGTCTCCCTCGGCCCACAGACCGCCGCCCAACCCCCGGCTGCGGTTGGCCACGATCCGACTGTCGACGACCCGAAGCCGGCCACCCCGCTGGCCGATGGCGCTCCCGGAAGAAAAAGCGGAGGGCGCGCCGTTGTCGCTCAGGACAACGTTTCGAAGGGTGGCATCGCAACCCGGGCTCCAAAAGCCACCCCCGTACCGAGCATCGCCGGAACCATCGGCGCGGCCCCCCACGATGCGGACGTGCTCGAGGACGACAGAACCCGCGGTGCAGCGCGCGACGTGAAACGCATTCTCCGATGTGTTTTCCTCCGAATAGCCATCTCCGTCGTCGTCCACGTCATCCGAAGCCAAATCTCCGCTCAGTACGGTTTCGAAGCTTGGATCGAACTCCCGCTCGCATTCTCGCTCTTCGATTCCCTCGAATCCTCCCCGCAAGGTGACACCGTCCGGGATGACGAAGGAAGCAGAACGCGTCCCGGCGTCTCCCGGCCGATACACCCCCGTCGCAACCCAGACTCGTTGTCCCGATGTGGCCGCTTGCAACCCATCTTGCAGACTGTCAAACGCGTTGGCCCAGGAGCTTCCGTCGCCCCCCGACCCCGCGCCGGCCTGCACGCGGATCACCGTTCCCGGTTCCGGAAGCGGACCGCAGGGCATGGGACCGGCATCTGCCATGTCCGTGCCTCCGTCGAAGCCTCCGTCCGATCGCGGGTCGTTTCCCGCATCCATGCCCAGGTCCGGCTCTCCACCCGAGTCGGGCCCCATGGACACGGCGTCCGGTCCGAGGTCCGGCCCAGCGTCGGCCGATTCGTTGCGGCCCAGGTCACGACCGCCGCTGAACGGGTTCTCTTCGGGACACCCGGTCGCCAGAACCCACGTCGCCGCGACTGCGGCGAGGGGAGCCATGGATCCGCGGTTCGAAGGGCTGAGGCTGCGCACGGACCCAAGATGACCGATTTCTCCGAGATTGACCACGGAGCGAGGTCCCGAAGACGAGGGCGAGGGGGAGAAGAGTCTCGACCGCACCAGGCGAAACCGGGAAGCGAAAGCGAGATGCGAACCCGGGACTTCAACGTTGGGAAGAGTGTCCGGGTCCCTGCAACAACCCTCTTTTCGTTTGTTTTCGGGCACTTGCCTGACAAGGAGCGCCGCACGCCCCGTGCTCGCGACACGCAGATCCGAGACTCCAAACTGCCGCCAAAATCCGGACGGCGTTTGAAAGAAGCGAACGGCTCGTCCACGAGCTTCGACCAAGGCATCCCGCCCATGACCCCTGGCGCGGGCAGCCCGGGATGCCCGAGAACCCTAGGTCTCCTCCCGGAGGTGCCCCTCGACAGGCGGGGATGAACAGGGGGCTGGCAACTCGTCCTTGCAAGCTTCGATTCGCTCGAAGATAAGATGCGAACGCAATCGCTTTGTATTCGGTCGGTTCGTGCTCGAGGCGAATCGCGGGAGCACCCTCACTGCGCGCAGCAGGTCAGGTCAGTATGTCCTGGATCTGTCGAGAAGAGCTTCGACGGAGTCCCCGAGACGTCGGCTTTGGAGTCGCGTTCACGACTCTGCATCGGTTTCAGGGGACCAAAGCCGACAGCAGCTTTGCCTGAAGACATCCATTCGTCTCGGCTCCAAGTCGAAGCGCAGGCCCGTCGCGTCCGTCGGCCGTGACGCGCCGCCCGACCTTGGCACAGACTCCATATTCGAGCGGCAGTCGCGCTTTCGGTTCTTCGAATCCGAGGTCGAATACCCGCCGAACGCTCAGGGGATCACGCGCCAGAGTGCCTCGAGGGCGATCCATGCGCTGATCGCATGCGTGGTGGCGGCGAGGAGTACCGCGGGGGCCACGAGTTCCCGCCGCGGGTGCCCGGGCCGATTCAGGTTTGAGCGACGCGCTCGGAGCGAGTCAGCGCCGCGGACCAGGAGCGCGGCGCCGAGCAAACACGGGAACAGGCCGAGCGCCGCCCACCAGAAGGCGCCCAGCGCTGCGGACGAGACGGCGGCGAGGTGGTCGAGGGG
>DAPKRQ010000233.1:0-4817 GCA_031800475.1 Myxococcales bacterium LLY-WYZ-16_1 | reverse complement strand
CCGGGCGCGGCGTGACGCCGGGGCTCATTCGAGGTCGCGCTTCGGGAAGCTCGGCGAGCTTTCGACGTCGAGGTGCGTCTTCAGGGACCCCTTGCGTGCGTTCGGAGGGGGGAAAGGCGCCGACTCGAGGCGGATCGTGGTCGAGCGGAGCGGGTTTGAGGGCTCTTCTGAGGGGGTTCTCTTTGGCGATGAGAGGCCCGCGAAGCGGGGTATGGTCGCCGAGCGCCTTGCCGGGGCTCGTCCCGTATGGGTTCAATTCTTCCTAGCCTAGCGCCTCGGCATTGCTCTTAGCGCCTGATGAACGTCTCTATGGATCGGGGGCGGCAACGACACCCGGCTCATCGGCAGCCACAGAACACGTCGGCGAGCGGCTCGAGGCCGGACGGGACCTGACGTGAGGCCTCGGGGACTTGATCGCAGTCCAGGTTGACCTCGAAGGCGCCGTACGTGGCCAGACCGCCCCCGATCTCTCCCGTCTCCGGCCATGAGAAGTCGCCAATGCAGCACGCACCCCGGCCGGCGCAGACTTCGTCGCACATCCTGCGGCCATGGATGCTCTGCTCCGCATTCACGCGCATGGTCCCCGGTAAACGGGGAACGCATCCTCCCATGTCTGGGCCCATGTCGTCTCTTCCGCCGTCGCCCCCGCCTGCGTCGGCATCGGCATCCGGTCCAACGTCCGACCCTCCGGTCTCGGCCGCGTCGTCCGTCCGGCCGAGGTCGCCGTCGTCTCCCGCGTCCACCGCTGCATCACGGTCTCCTCGCGCGGCATCGCCGGCCGCTGCGTCACGTGCGCCTCCAGTCATCGGGTCGCCATTGGAGCATGCAATGGAGGCCGAAGCCGAAACACCAGCGAGGAGCCATCGAAGCCAAGTCCGGCTCATCGCCAAGACCACTCCAAGCTGCGGAGGAGGAGGTCGTCGGCATCTGGCACTTCGAAGAACACACGATCGACCCCCGCCCGGGCGCTCTCCTCGTACACGCAGTCCCCTTCCATCCCGAAGCCGAGCTCCTCGCAGCCCGCGACGAAGGCCGAAGTGTCGATATCCGCCTTCCCGTTCGGAGCGTCAGCCCACATCACCAATTCATCGAACCGTGGAGCGTCGGTCAGGGCTCGGAGGTGTTGAACGTGGGGCGGGTCAACGTCCACATCATACGCGGAATACAGTAGGCCAGCAACCCAAGAGAATGTCTCTCGAAAGCCAAAGACTAGCTGCGGCGGGCCGAGCCCCTCGCCTCGAAACCCGATGCCTTCGCAGCTCGCCTGGCACAAGAGAGGGATGGTGACGCTGCTGGACACCACGCCGAAGTTGAAACCAGTCGACCGAATCTGCGGTTCAAGGAACGGTTCAGGACCCGTACCAATCCTCCCATTGTCCGGCACACTGACCGTTTGTGGCTCTACGCACCGATTGCAAGCGCGACCCCTAACATAGGTATGGGCCAGAAAGTATCCGGTCGGGGAATCGGCCCGCTGGGCCAGGTCGAACACGACAAACGCACGGTACGTGAAGCATCCTTCTTCCGGTTCAATGGGCACCTCGAACGAGACGACAGGATTCTCGACATTCATGAGTCGGTCCATGACGGGTCGCACCGGTGTGTCCCAGCACTCCTCGTGCCCGACGGCCGGCATCGGGGACTGGTCCCCAGCATCCCTGCTGCGAGCGTCTTCCTGACCTCCATCGCCTACCCCCGTATCGACGCCAGACATCGCTCCCCCGTCCCTAGCCCGGTCGTCCCCGCCCGCATCCCGAGGGGCCATCGACCCCACGTCCAGCGCGCCGCCCAGAGGATCTGCGCCACTCTAGCACCCGACCAACGTCAAGCCAAAGACGAACACGAGGGGGCAGCCAACGTCAGGGGTAGTCCACATAATCGATCCACCAGTCGTAGTGTTCTTTGGCCGAGAGCGGACAGCTCGAGGCTTCGTCGGGGACCAGGAGCACCAACTCCAGGCTGTCGACCGGAAAAGAGATCGTCCGATCGAATCCCTCGTTCGTATCGGGATAGTTTTCGGACGCCGCGACCAAGCGCGGAGTCGGGTCGCCCTGCCGAGTCACGATCAGGGCGAGGTCCAAGTTCAAGGTCACGGGGATGTCCGCCAGAGAGGTCGACGACCCCAACGACGTGGGAGCCGTTGGACAGGATTCGTGCACGAGAGATGCGCGGATGCGGCCAGGCACGAGAGTCTGGCCGACGTCGGCCTCCCAGCGCATCAACGACCGGTACTGCGTCGTCGCCCGCGACCGCGCGACATGCGGTAGAGACAGCTTGTCGTCTCCCAGATCGCCAGGGGTTGGATCCTCGACCACCAAGCCCGGGAAGTCGTCCTCGAAGTCTGCGAGATCGGGATCAGTTGGACTGACCTCGGTCTCGCTGCTGGTCTCGTAGCCGGATGGGCTCGGGCCGCCCCCCGAAGGGGGCCTCGGGTCGGGGTCGGCGGGCGTGCTCCGGCACACCCGAACATCGAGATCGGCGGAGTCCACGGCCCCGACCCCGGCTCGGTAGTCGCACCCGTATCGCAGGTCGGGCGTCGGGTAGCGAAACCAGTCGGGACCGGGGCTGTCCGTAGGGGCTCCAGGGCCGGATGGGCAGGTCGAGTTGGTCTCGAATGCGTAGTCTCGAAGGCCGCCCTGCGTACGTAACTCGGATCGTGGAACCAACGGGTTGATGGGTCGGCCGGCGATCCCACTGCATCGCTCGCTGCGGAGCGCAATGAGGCCGGCGATGACCGGCGCGGCGTAACTCGTCCCGTCACCGAAGACCCAGCGGTGCCGGTCCGTGCCGGCCGTGAAGGGAATGACCGCATCGACTGCGGGGCCCACCAGGTCGGGTTTCTCGACAGCATCTTTGGAGATGCCCCTGACGTCGGAGTACGGGTCGGGGGCCGAGTTGGGAACGACAAGGTTCATCCAAGACGAGGGCGTCCAGAACGAGTAGCTCTCGTGGGCGCGCGATGTCCGCGAGGGCTTCGCGAAGCCGCCCACGCACAGAGAGTTGAAGCCGTTGCAGACCGTGGGCTCGACTTCGTCACTTCCGCTCTGTCTCTGACCTGCGGCGTTCACGAAGGTGATGTCGTGCACTCGTGCATAGTAGTCCTGGAGCACGTCCCGGACCGTCACACCGTTCTGCGCGCCGCTCATGGCCCACGACTCGTTGACAATGTGCACGTCGTTCTGGACGAAGTAATTGTACGCATCGATGAGTTGTGACCTGCTGCCGAGATTTACCAAGTTGTTCGCGACGTACAGGTCGACCATCGCCGCATGGTAGTCGCCCGTGTCAGCGGGATCGCAGTCGTTCGGGGAGGTGCCGCACTCCGAATGGCTCGCAATACGGGCTGCGACCGCGGTTGCGTGCTGGTCGATGCAGAAGCCATCGCGACAAACACCGACGTTGTTGACAATGTCCGCTGCGGTCTCGCATTGGGTACTGCATTGCCAATCGAAGTCGCAAGGGATCCGAGGTCTCATGTAGTCGATCCCCGTGAGTGATTGAAAGGCCTCGTGACCCAGGATGGTCCCGTCACTCTGTTCCTGTGCCCAAATCCCGCAGAAGTTGTTGAGCTCGACCAGGCCCACTTTCACGTTACGGCCGAAGATGTTGTTCGCGTTGAACTCGGTGTCCGAGTTTGTAGCGATGGCGTTGTCAGGTATCTCTTGGGTGACCGGTACACCGAACGCCTGGCGACCCGGATGGAGGTCGAAGAGCATCGTCCTGGAGGCCCAAGGCTCACGAGCCACCTTCAGCACCTCGGACCCCTGCGCGGACAGGAACACGAAAGGAGGATCTCGGTAAACCTTGGCTTCGTCCCCGAGCCCCAGCTCCTGCAGTCGATCCTCGACCGCTTCGACGGAAACGGACGCCGGATCGTACACTGCAACCAAGAGATTGTGTCGCTCTGGCTCGGCAACGAAACGGCGCGCGGCCGGCAGCGTCATACTTCCAAACTGGCGATGGTGGCTCATGTAGAGAGCGCGCTGGGCCTCGGTGATGCTTTGGATTGCACCTTCCCGGGTCATGGCGAACCGGCGAGACAGGCGTCCCTCCGAGGACCGCCGAACCTCGAGATACGACTGGCTGCCGTCGAGAGTCTCGTGCTGCTTGATGACCTCGAACACATCCTGGGGCGCTCCTCGGCGCAGGGCGTTCAGCGCATCAACCGCTGCGTCTCCGGGGGGGGGGGGAGAAGCAAGCGGCCAGCGTCAGACACACAATCGGGGCAGCGTGGGACCTCGGCATGGGTCGAGCCTGATGCGGCCGAGATGGGCCCGTCAAGGTTCATGTCCCTCGATTCTTTGGAAACGACGAGGCGAAGAGGGGCTCCTTTGCTCAGGTGGCGTCACTCAGGTTGACGGCGCACGATGGCAGGACCGACGTAGAAGCGAAGCGTGGTTCCCGCCGCGTCGTCAGTGGTTGGTTCAACTCCGACGCGGACGTGGCCAAGCAGGCCGTGCAGCGGATCGTCGACACGGGCATGTCGACCGCCTATCCGACCAACTTCGGACCGGTGACCCAGCTCGAGAAAGCGCTCGATCACATGTTCGAGTGGCTCGACTTCTCGCAGCGGCTCATGGAGGAGGCGCGCGACTCCGACCTCCGACCGACCGGAGGCGAACTCGCCTGATGCGCTATGCGGAGGCGCTGCAAGATGGTCTGCCGAGGCCCTAGGAAGAATTGGTGCGACCAGGCGATGCGCGTCAGAGAGGATGGAAAACCGCGATGTTAGACTGAAACTCTGAATCGTCGTCTTGCGGGTGCGAATCCCGCCTGGCGAAGGGTGAGCCCGCCCAGCCAGTAGCGAGGCTTGCGAC
>DAPKRQ010000232.1:0-2252 GCA_031800475.1 Myxococcales bacterium LLY-WYZ-16_1 | reverse complement strand
CGGGGACTTGCTGAAGGTGCTCGGCTCTTTCGGGCTGGTGCCCGGACTCGCACAGGCCATCGACCCCACGAAGACCGCGGCAAGGGCCCATCGCCGCGGTCCAAGGTTCATCTCGCGTCGCTTCAATGCCACGAAGTACGCCACGTATCGCGCCACTTTCGGTAGCGGTCGGGCGTCGGAAACTGCAAGCCGATGGCGACGATGCCCAAGGCGCAGTACCCGAGCACCCAGCTCGGATCGCCGGACAAAAAGGAGATCGTGAATCCGAAGAGTCCGGTGGACTCGGCCAGGGCCGCGGCCAAGATGTGGGTCGTGGTGTAGGCACCGACCCAGCGGGGCGTCTCGGCGTTGGCTTCCTTCAGCTGGCGACCGTTGGTGCTCAGGAAGATTCTTCGAAGACCGAACGACAGGAACAGGGGAACGATGCCGACCAGGCTCAGGATCTGGGTCAGAACTTTCGTGTCGCCCGCGGGCTCGGGCTCGACGAGGTACGCCACGGCAACGAAGAGCACCTGGCTCATCATCAGCGCCCCGATGACGATGCCCAGCTGGGGGAAGGGAGACTCGAGCGGCTTCGGACTCACGGGCCTTCCAGAGTACCGTCGGACGGCCCGAAACAGAAGCCGGCTCCGCGAATCGGTATGAAAAGCGGGCTGCTCACGTGTGCTTTTTGTATCCGAGCTTCACCGAGGTCTCCATCTCGGTGTGCGTGTCCGGGTCTTTGGCCGACATGGTCAGGATGCCGTCTTGGCTGAGGCTGAACGCCACCTCGACCCGCACCTGGCCCTTGGGCGCGATGCGGATTCCCGAGAACGTGAACTCGCCCAGCAGTTCGTTTTCTCGCGCCACCTCGGTCTCGTCGCCCTGAAAGATCCGCATTTGCAGGTCTTGTTGCGAATCGAAGCTGGTGGTGAAGGACAAGGTCTTGAGGTTCGGAACCGACGCGTTTCGCTCGAAGATGCGGTGCAGCCGGCCGTGTGCGTCCTCGATACCGATGGCCATGGGTATCACGTCGAGCAGCTGAACCTTCAGGTCCGATTGGTCCTCGAGCGAGTAGGCGTACATGGCCGCACCGATGGCCACCGCTTCATCCGGATTCACCTGGCGAGATGGAGGCTTTCCGAAGAACTCGGTCACGGCTCGCTGCACCGCGGGCATCCGGGTCATGCCACCCACCAGGAGCACGTGGTCCACGTCGGTGGGTTGCATGGCGGCGTCCTCGACCACGCGGGCGCAGGTCTCCATGGTGCGGTCCACCAGGTCTTGGGAACGCTCCTCCAGCAAGTCCCGGGTCAGCTGCAGATCGATGTCCAGGGGCTGACCCTCTGGGGTCATGGTGATGAAAGGAATGTTGAAGGCGCAGGATTTGCGGTCAGTCAGGTCGATCTTCGAGCGCTCCGCCAGATCCTTGATCCGCTGCATCGCGATGGGGTCTCGCCGCAGGTCTACCCCGGGATGCTTGGCTTCGAACTCCTGGAGCACCCAGTCGATGATGCGGTTGTCGAAGTCGACGCCACCCAAAAAGATGTCGCCGCCGGTGGCCTTCACCTCGAACACCCGGTCTCGGATTTCGATGACCGAGATGTCGAAGGTGCCGCCGCCCAGATCGTAGATGACGATGGTCTCCTTTTCGAGACCGCGGCCGACGCCAAAGGCCAGGGCGGCCGCGGTGGGCTCGTTGATCACCTGCAGCACGTCCAGGTTGATCACGGCGCCGGCCTCTTTGACCGCCTGCCGCTGCCGGTCGTTGAAGTAGGCGGGCACCGTCACCACCGCCCGGTGGATCGGCTCTTGAAGATAGTCGGCGGCCACGTCGCGGATCTTCTGCAGCACCTTGGCCGCCACCTGGGGGAGGGCGTACTTGACGCCGTTCACCTCGACCAGCACCTCGGTCGTGTCGGGCTGCTGGTGCACGCCGTACATGAAGTAGGCGTGGATCTGCTTCATGGTGTCGGGGTCGTACTGCCGGCCCATGAGGCGCTTGGACCCGTAGACCGTGTTCTTTGGGTTCAGCTGCCACTGGCGTTTCGCATCGTGCCCGACGAGCTCGTTGCCCTTGTCGTCGACGGCGTAGATCGAAGGAATGGTGTATTCGCCGCCCCGGTAGGGGATCAGCTTCACCTTGCGGTCTTCGCCCATCACCACAGCCGCGCAGGAGTTGGTGGTGCCCAAGTCGATGCCGATGATTCGGGACATGTGGACCCGCGGAGACTAGCCAGGACCGGACCCCGCGGAAAGGCCCTGCGGGCCGG
>DAPKRQ010000231.1:0-7504 GCA_031800475.1 Myxococcales bacterium LLY-WYZ-16_1 | reverse complement strand
GACTTCGTCCGGCAGCGAAACAGCGACCGGATCGGTCTGGTGCTCTTCGCCGGTCAGGCCCTGTCCTGGGTCCCGCCCACCCTGGACTACGACCTGCTGCTCGATCTGTTGGACGACGTCGAAGCCGGCATGGTGCCGACGGAAGGCACCGCCATCGGGAGCGCCATCGGCACCGCCGTGACCCACTTGGAAGACAGTCCGGCCGTGAGCAAGGCGGTGGTTCTGATCACGGACGGCGAGAACAACGCGGGCAGCTTGAGCCCGCACGAAGCCGCCGATCTGGCGGCCGCTCAGGGGATCACGGTGCACACGGTGGCCATCGGCACCGGGGGCGAGGTGCCGTTCCCGACCGGCCGGGACTTCACGGGGCGGACCGTGTACCAGCGGGTCCGGGTGCCGGTGGACCGAAAGCTGTTGGCCGACCTGGCGAGCCGAACCGACGGCCAGGCCTTCGTGGCCGAAGACGGCCAGGAGCTCGACCGGGGTCTGTCCGCCATTTTGGACGCCCTGGAGCGGACCCGTCTGGCCTCCGGAATCTTGGACGCAGGGTGGAAAGACCGATTCGCCCCGTGGATCTGGGCGGGCCTGGGCCTGTTGGCTGCGGAAGCCCTGCTGCGGTTCGGCCGGTGGAGGCAGCCCGCATGAGGTTCGCGGAGCCCGGTTGGTTGCTGCTCGGGGTGCCTTGGGTATTGGCCCTGGTGGCCGGCCTGTGGCGGGACCACCTGGCCCGAAAGCGGCTGGCGCGATTCGCAGACTCCACCCAATGGATACGGCTCGGCGTGGGACCCGGGTCCCTGCGGAGGGTCCGGGTGGCCCTCGGATGGGCGGCAGCTGCGTGTGCGATCCTGGCCCTGGCTCGGCCCCAGCTCGGCTCCCGAACCGAAGTCCAGCGCACGGAAGCCATCGATCTGGTGTTGGTATTGGACTTGAGCCGGTCGATGCGGGTGGAAGACATCGCGCCGAGTCGGCTGGCCCGAGCCCGTCTGGAGGCCGAGCGGCTGATCGAGCTGCTGCCGGGCCAGCGGGTGGGGCTCGTCGGCTACACCAGCGTGGCCCTTCCCCTCAGCCCGCTCACGGTGGACGGACGGCACCTGCGTCTTCAGCTCGAGCGCGCCGAGCCCGAACTGATGCCGCGGGGAGGCACCCGGCTCGCGGAGGGGATCGAAATGGCCCTTCAGATGCTGCAGAACGTACGAAGCGAGGCGGAGCGAGCGATGGTGGTGTTCACGGACGCCGAAGACCACGGCGGCGGCGCCGAGCAGGCGGCGCTCGAGGCCCGGGAGGCCGGCGTCCGGGTGCACGTGGTGGCCCTCGGCACGGCGAAAGGCCTTCCGATCCCCGAGCCCGGCGACGCGGGGAGCTTCGTGCGGGACGCCCGGGGTCGGGCCGTGCTGACGCGGCTCGACCCGGAGGCCGCCCGGCAGGTGGCCGAAGCCGGAGGCGGCCTGGCGGTGGTCAGCGACGACGGCCGCATCGACCTGGAGCCCCTTCGAGCCGCTCTGTCCGCCATGAACAAGGCCGAGCTCGGTGTTCGGCGGCGCACGGTCTACACCGAGCGCTACCGCTGGGCGTTGTTCCCAGCGCTGCTCTGTCTGGCCGCCGCGTTCGCGGTCCGGCCTTTCCGCCGCCAGGGCGCGGCCTGGACCGCAGCGTGGGCGCTGCTGTGCGGGGCCCCCTCGGCGGCGGCGGCCCAAGAGGGCCCCCCCTCGGAGCGCCGGGTCGACGGCGAACTCGCTTCGTTCGAAGCGGCCCACCGGACCCGAGGGCTTCCCGAGACCCGGCTGAATCTGGGTCTGGCCCAGGCCCGGGCCGGTCGGGTCGAAGATGCGGAACGGACCCTGCGCCAGGCCGAATCGAGCGGACCGCCGAGCCTGCGAGCTCGGGCATCGTTCGCCTTGGGCAACCTGCTTCGCCGCCAAGGCCAGCTGGAGCCGGCCGAAGCGGCGTACCGCCGGGCCCTGCTTCGAGATCCGAATTTGGACGGCGCCCGCAAGAACTTGCTGATCACCCGGGCGCTGAACCGGGACGACCCGCCGCCCGAGTCCGATACGCAGCCGCCGCCCGAGCCGCCGCCCGGATCGGGATCATCGCCGAACGAACCGGAGCCGGAGCCCGGCGCGGATTCTTCCCGCGACCCGGAATCGCCGTCCGGAGACGCCGGCGGGTCCCGAGGCGAGGACGAATCGAACGCAAAAGAGCCACCCGACGGGCCCGACGGACCGGGACAGACGGGGAACGACCCGCAGCCTCCCTCGGCCGAAGACTCCGAACGCCGCGAGCCGGAGTCCGAGCCGGAGTCCGAGCCGGAGTCCGAGCCGGAGTCCGAGCCGGAGTCCGAGCCGGAGTCCCGAGCCGAAGAAGGGGCGACCGGCGCCAGGCCTGGCGCGCCGGACGAACCCAGCTCCTCGAAGCGAGACGGAGCGAGCCGCGGAGTCGATCCGAGCGAGCCCACCGAAGCGAAGGAGGCGGGCGCCGGAAGCGCCACCGAAGACGACCTCCCCGAGCCGGGGGTGCCGGGCGCAGCGGCCGGGCCGGACGGCGAAACCTCCACCGACGCGGATCGGGCCGTACAAGCCCTCCTGGAGGGCCTTCGCCAGCAGGAGCGCAGCCTGTGGAAGCGGGTGTTGCAACGAAAGGCGCGCCGGAGCAAAGAGCCGGTGCGAAAGGACTGGTGATGGGTGCTGCCCCGTGGGTGCTGTGGGCCTTGGCTGGGCCCGCGGCCGGGCCGGGCCAGGTGACGGTGGAGGTGGACCTGAGCCCGACCCAGGTCCAGGTCGACGACTACGTCTCGGCCCGGGTGATCGCCGTGTCGACGGCGCCCGGGGCTTTGTCGGTGCAGATGCCCGAAGTGCCCGGCCTGCGCGAAGTGTCCCGAAGCCGTCGCGAGGGGACCTCGTTCAGCTTTGGCAACCAGGGTCAGAGCGTCCGCCGGGAGGTGGTCATCGAGCTGGACTACGTGGCGGTGACCCCCGGTTCGCATCGCTTTCCGCCCGTCAAAGCCGAAGCGGACGAGGTGTCGGGAGCGTCCGATCCGATCCCGTTCGAGGTCCTGGGCCCCGAGGCGGCCCCGCCCACCGACGAGGATCCGCCTGCCAATGGGCTGTTCCCTCCCGACCCCGGCGACGAGGACGCCTTCGTGCGCTACCGGATTTCGAAAGAACGGGCCTATCGGGGAGAACAGGTGGTGGTGGAAATGGTGCTGCTCGCCCGACCGGAGCTGCGTTTCGAGCCGGTGTCGGCGCCGATTCCCGCGTACGACGGGGTGTGGACCCAGGTCCTCGAAAAGCCTTCGTTTTCCACCCGCTCCCGGGAGCGGGTGGGCGGCAAGACCTGGGCGGCCTACCGGCTGTGGAAGGTGGCCCTGTTCGCGCTCAAGCCCGAGCCCCTGAATCTGCCGCCGGCCGAAGTGGTGATCCGCCCCCGGCGTCGTTACGGGCGGGCCGGCCCCCCCATGCGACGGACCACTCGAACGCGAACGGTCCCGATCGACCCGCTCCCGCGAGAGGGGCGGCCCCCTGCGTTTCCCCCGGGCAACGTGGGTCACCTGACCCTTTCGGCCGAGGTGGACCAGCGCAAGGTCGAGACCGGGCGGGGTCTGATGCTGACCTTGACCCTCTCGGGCACCGGCAACGTGCCCCAATTCGAACTGCCCGAGGTGCCAGCCATCGAAGGCTTCGAAGCCTATCCCCCCAAGGTGGACGCCCGGGTAGACGCCGGGCCGAACGGGGTTTCGGGCCGGAAGGTGGCCGAGGTTCTTTTGACCCCGCAGTCCGCCGGCGTGCACACGATCCCGGGCTTCGAGGTGTGGACCTTCGACCCGGAGGACGCCCGTTACCGAAAGCTCGACACGGCGCCGATCCGCGTCGACGTCGAGGGCAGCGCCGCGCCACCCACTCCGAAGCCCGAAGCCGCGGCGGCAGAGGCTCCGCCGGACGGCGTTCGGGATCGGCCGCCGCTCCGACCCGGGCTGGCCCGCGCCCGCCTATCCTCCCCCCACGCGCGGATTCCGGGACTGCTGGGGGCGCTGCTGCTGGCTGCGCCGTGGGTCGCGATGGGCGGTTGGGCGCTCGTCGGGCGGAGCCGAGGGCGCGGTCGGCGCGGGGGCCCCAAACAGCGCGCCTTGGCCGCGGCCGAGATGGCTCGGGAGCTCGCCAAACAGCGAGATCCGCAAGCCTGGGTCCATGCGAGCGAAGCGTTCAGCTGGGTTCTGTGCGGCCGTGCCGACGGACACCCGACCGACCTCCGGGAGCGGGTTCGAGCCCAGCGCCTGGCGGATTCGGACACCACGACCGTGATCCGCGCGATCGAGCAGGCCGAAGCCGTCCGCTATGCACCGAGCCTGGTCGAGCCGGCCACGGCCACGTCGGGCCCCGTGTGGAAGCGGATCATCGAGGAGATTTCGAGTTGATCGCCGCGGGACTGCTGGTGCTCGCACTCGCTGCGCCTTCTCTGGAAGAAACCCATCGACGAGCGTACTCCGCGGCCCTCGCCGGGGACTTCGCCCGAGCGGAGGGTGGCTTTCGGTCGATCATCGACCGCGGCGGCGACACCGCAGACGTCTGGTACAACCTGGGGACCGTACAGGTCGAAGCGGGCCATCCAGTGGACGGGATCGTGTCGTTTCTGGCCGGACTGCGGAGGGCCCCGAGCCACCGCGGGCTGCAAGAAAACTTGCGGGTCACCCGAGAGCACCTGGGCATCGACGCCCGGCGGCGCGGACCGACTCTGGCACGCTGGGCCGACCGCGTGCCGTTTTGGGCTTGGACACTGATTTTGATTCTCTCGAATGGTTTTTTGGCCATTTCGACGTTTCGGCGCCGGTGGGCCTGGGCCATCGGCGCCAGCGCGCCATGGGTCCTGTCCGGCGCAGCCTTGGTGGTGCTTCATCACGCCGCGCATCGCCCCCTGGCTGTGGTGACCCACCAGGCGCCACTGAAGGACGGTCCGGCCGACTGGTACCGCACCGTCACCACCATGGACGCCGGCCTCGACGTCATTCCGCAAGGCCCGCGTGACGGCGCGTTCCAGCGAGTTCGAACTGCAGATGGGCAAGAAGGCTGGGTGGCGAAAGCTCGCTTGATCCGGGTCGAGCCCTTCGAGCCTTTCGACTGAAAGGACCGCTCAGTCCCAGTCGTCCATCCGGGAGCGATTCCGTTCGCGCCGACTGCGACGACCTTCCTTGCGGCGCGAAAGCCCGTCGTCGAGCTCCGTGTCCGGCCGGGCGTCGCCCTTCTTTCGATTGCGGCGGCGGCCTCCGCGGCCGCCGCCTTCGCCCTCGACCGGCTGCGGGCGAAAGGCCTCGATCCGGGCCGCCAGGTCCGGCGGCCCATCGTGCGTCGGCCCGGAATCGCGCCCCGCATCCGTGCGTCCCCGTTCGGAGGCTTGTCCCGGCCGGTCTCGCTCCGAAAAACGGCGAGGCCGGTCGCCGGCCGCGCCGGGATCTCGTCCTCCCCGGTCGGAACCACTGCCTCCGCCGCCCGGACCGAAGCGGCGGGGGGGCCCGCGGTCTCGTTCCCGGGCCATGTCGAGGCGCAGGTTTCGGCCCAAGAACTCCTTGCCGTCGATCGACTCCCGAGCCGCCTGGGCCTGCTCCGGATCCGAAAACTCCACGAATCCGAATCCCCGGGACCGACCGGTCTGCCGGTCGGTGGCGATGCTGGCCCGGACCACCGAAAAGCCCCCATCTTCGAAGAGGGCCCGCAGGGCCACCTCGTCCGCCTTGAACGAGAGGTTACCGACGTACAGTTTCTTGGTCATGGGCTCGGTCCTCGCGGGTCCCGCGGGCGGGTCGCCCCGGTTTTCGCCGAACCGGGGATGGACGGCAAGGCCGCGAAGGAATGGGTTCGGAGCCCAGGGTGGGCCCCAAAAGGTTCAGCCCTGGTGCTGCTTGGCCAACTCCACGATTCGCGACCATCCTGCCGGATCGTGCAAGGCCAGGTCGGCGAGCACTTTGCGATCGACGTCCACCTGGGCCCGCTTCAGTCCGGCCATGAAGCGGCTGTAGGTCAGCCCGTGCTCCCGGGCCGCGGCGTTGATCCGTTGGATCCAAAGGGTTCGGTACTCCCGCTTGTTGAGCTTGCGGGATACATAGCCGTACTGAAGGCCCTTCTCTGCGGTGGCCTTGGCCGACTTGTAGATGGTGGACCGCCGGCCGAACGCGCCTTTCGCGAGCTTCAGCCATTTCTTGTGTCGGCGCCTTCCTTTGACGCCACGGGTCGCCCTCGCCATGGTCGAGCTTCCTTTCGCTGTTCCCCGCCCGGATCAGGCGTAGGGCATCATGCGCTGCACGCGCGGCTCGTCCGAGGCGTGGACGAGCTTCATGCCACCCAGGGGCCGCTTTCTGCGGCGGCTCTTGTTGGACAGGTTGTGTCGCTTTCCTTTGCGGGCGTGCTTGAAGTGCCCGGCGCCCGTGGCCCGGAATCGCTTGGCGGCTGCGCGCTTGGTCTTCATCTTCGGCATGTCGAAGCCCTCGGTCCCGCGGGACGGGAGCGCGAGGGCCTAACATCTGGCGGCCCGCTCGCCAAGCCTTTTGAGATCACTTCATGAAGTGTTTCCGGAACTGGGCTCGCTTCGGGCCTCGGGGACCCGGAGCGCTTGCACGTCGACCCGAATGCGGGGACGGGGCTTCGGCTCCGGGTCCAGGTGCACCTGGACCCGACCCGAATGCCGCCAGACCCGAACCGCGTAGACGGCCGGCGCCAGGGCGAACCACCGGACCCGATCGGCCCGGCCGTGCAGCGCGCTGGCGAAGGGGTCGAGCCGAACGGCGCCCCAGCGGTGCCCGTCGGACGCTTCAGGGGGACCGACGACCACGACGCCCGACCGGATTTCGAGTCGCAGCCGCAGCACCGCCTGCCCCGCCTCCGGCTGGCCGGCGCGCACCTCGACCCGGTGGCGGTCGTCGGGCAGGCCGAACCAGGCCAGGTCCCCCTTCGAGAGCCGCTCGGCGCTTCGCCGCGGCCGGCCGGGCCCCGCCAGGTCTTCCGCCAGGACCATCGGGTCGAACAGCGCCACCTCGGGCCCGACCGGGAACGGGTCGGCTTCGAGCAGCGCCGGCGCGTCCGCCCCCCGGCCTCGGACCAAGGTTCGGACCGAGGCCCGTCGCAGGGTGTACAGATTGGTGTCGCTCTGAGGAGGGATCGCCGCGAGCTTGCGGCCCAGCTGGCGAAGGCCTTCGTGGTCTTCCCGATCCGCCGCCTCGGCCACCGAGTGGGCCGCGTGCCGCCCCATGCCCATCAGGGCGGTGTGTGCTTCGTCTTCGCCGGCCAACCAGCGCTCGATCAGCGCCGGAATGTTGCGAAGGTCGCGAGAAGCCGGCGCCACGTTGGCCACGGCCCGGCGCTTTTTCGGAGGCTTGGTCTTGGCCACGGGAACCGGGCCTCCCACAGCCTCTTTGGGCTGCCAAGGGCGGGGAGCCGGTGACCGGGCTGGCCCCCAGGGACCGACCGCGGCCTGGGCTGCGGGCCGTCCGTGAGCCCACAGGCCGTTTTCGGCCCGGGCAAGC
>DAPKRQ010000230.1:0-1570 GCA_031800475.1 Myxococcales bacterium LLY-WYZ-16_1 | reverse complement strand
GGGCTCGATCCGGGTGGGGTCCTCCGGGACATCCGACCCTGACAGTGGGGGGCCCACCCGGGTTGAAAGGCCTTGGGGCTCACCGCCCAACGGACCGCCCGGCGCTGCTTCCGAAGTCCCGCCTTCCCGGTGTGAAATGGCTCGGAGCGCTTCGGCCACCGATCGGCCGTCGGGGAAACGATCGGCAGGACGCTTGGCCAGCAGGCGCTGGAGCACGCGGGCGATGGCCGCGCCCTGGGGGCCCGAGTCCCGGTACTCGGCCGGGGCCTTTCGCAAAATCCCGTCCAGGATCTCGGACGTATCCGTTCCATCGAACGGCATGCGCCCGGTCAGGCAGACGAAGAGCAGCACACCCAAGCTGAACAGGTCGGCCCGGCCATCGATGGCCACGTCCTTTTCGGACAGCCGCTCCGGCGCAAGGTACCGGGGGGTACCGAGGAGTTGGTCGGCCCGGGTCAGGCCGGTTTCCGGGCCCTTCGCGATCCCAAAGTCCAAGAGGACCACCCGGTCTCGAGCCAACAGCACGTTGGCCGGCTTCACGTCGCGATGGATGATGCCTGCGTCGTGAGCCACCTGCAGGGCCTCTGCGAGCTGGATCCCCACGGCCAAGGCCTGCTCGGGGGGAAGTGGACCGGGCTGCAGACTCTCCGCCAGACTGACTCCATCGATCCGCTCCATGGCGGTGAACCACAGGTCGCCCTCCGTCGCGAAGTCGTGGACCGCCGGGATCGAACGGTGCTGAAGGCGCCCCAAGGTCTGCACTTCTTTTCGGAATCGAAGCTCGGCTTCCTCACGCTCCTCGTCGGGCAGGTCCCCCATCCGGAGCACCTTCAGCGCCAGGGGTCGAAGGATTGCCGGGTCCCATCCGCCGTAGACCACCGACATGCCCCCGTGGGCGATCTCTTCGAGCACGGCGTACCGACCCAGGCGCCAGACCACGCCCGGCTGAGCCGCGCGGCGTACCAAGCGCGCGCGGAGGGCCGGGTCGAACCGGTGGGCACCGATGGCGGCCAGCCAGGCATCAACCCGGTAGGCAGAAGATTTCGGACCGTCCGCTCGCGGCAACGCCCGGATCATACGGGGACCGCCGACCGCTGCAAAAGTGGGATCCGTTGCTTTTCCGGGAGCGTCGAGGTTCGGTCGGGAGCGGACGGCATCATGAGCGAGAACCGCAAAGATCAGCGGCGAAGCCGACGGTTTCCCTGCTCGATCCCTGTCACGGTGTGGGTGGGAAAAAGCCGGCTCGACTGCACGACCCGGGACGCGAGCCGGCACGGTATGTTCCTGAACACCCCGCGCGGCCCGAAAGAGCGATTCTTGGTGAAACTCGAGATCCAGCTTCCCGAGGGCCCCATCGAAGCGACTGCGTTCGTCACTCGGCGGGTCGCAGATGGTCCCCAGGCCGGCGTTGGCGTCCAGTTCTTCGCCCTTTCCACCGAAGCGAAGGCACGATGGGACGGTTTCGTCACGAGCCTATCGGGCAACCCTCAGGCATGGACACCCACCAAGGCGCCCACCCTCCCCGCGGACAGCGCGACCTTTCTGATCAAGCTGCGGGACTTGGATCGAC
>DAPKRQ010000229.1:0-18777 GCA_031800475.1 Myxococcales bacterium LLY-WYZ-16_1 | reverse complement strand
GAAACCCCCCGGCGCTCGCAGCGGGGCTTCACCATCTCGACCAGCCAGCCGGACTTGCCCACGGAAGGCTGGGCCGAACCCAGTCCGAGCGACCCGATCGACGGGGGCCTGAGCATGCGCGACCCCTACCAGGGGGACCCGACGCCGATGCCGGTCCTGGAGGACATGCCGATTTTGCAGTCCTTCGAGGAGCCGCCGCCCACCACTCCGCCTCCCCTTCGAACCGACGAGCCCGAACCCGCCGGCGAGGACGAGCCCGAGATCGACTTCGATCCGCCGATGGAGGTCGAGGACACGGCGCCCCCCGAGGCCTACGTCAGTGCCGAAACCATGGAGATCCCGCCGAACTCCGGCTCCGTACCCGTGGACCTGCCCCGCTCGGGCAAGCTCGAGGAGGTCCCCGCAGTGGACGTGATCGAAGCCTACTGCTCGAGCTCATGCTCCGGCGTGCTCGAGTTCCGGTGCGGCCTCATCTGGAAGCGCGTCCGTCTCGACCAAGGAGTTCCGACCGGCATCACGTCCAACATGGGGATGGAATTGATCGGCGAGCACTTGGTGAAGGCGCGCATGATCAGCCGGCAACAGCTGGAGTCGGCTCTCGAAGACTCGGAACGGAGCGCCCGAACCCTGACCCAGACCCTGCTGGACCAAGGCGCCATCGACCGCCACCGGCTCGAAGTGGAGCTTGGAAAGAATCTGGCGGCTCGATTGCAAGAGGTTTTGGAGTGGCGTTGGGGAACGTTCGAATACCACGACCGCCCGGTCCCCTCGGCCGAGATCCTGCCGCGGCTCGACCTGCCCGAACTGCTGAACCGCGCCCGGGAGGATCGCTCCGACTCCGAACCCCATGGCCGGCCGCACACCCCGTCGGACTCGGTGAGCCCCCAGCGAAAGCTCCGCGAAGCCTTGCAGGTGGCCCGCAGCATCGCCGACAGCTCCGGAAAGGGCCGGGTCGACCGGCCCTGGCGCTCCAAAGACTCCTGAGGGCGCCCTTCCCCTTTTCTCGGAGCGGCGGACGCCGTAGCTTCCGCACCCCATGGCGGACGAGCGCGGTTTTCGGTTCCACATCGACTTCGACCCCGAACAGCAACGGTTCGTGGCCCGCGCGTTCGAGCTCGACGCGGAAGGCCACGGCGACACCCGGGCCGAGGCGGTCGAGGCCCTGGAGCGACGCGTGGAGGCCACGGTGGAGTCGGTGGCCGTCTCCGGCTCGGCCCTTCCGTCCCGGTCCGATCTTCCGGACGGCGCGGGCGTGACCCTGCGCCTTCCGGGCTTGCTCGCCCGAGACCTGCACACCTTGGCCCAGCGTGCGGGCACCTCGCCCGAGGATCTGGCGGGCCAACTGCTGGGCCGGGCCATCGGGCTGG
Organism: Myxococcales bacterium LLY-WYZ-16_1; assembly: GCA_031800475.1. Lineage (GTDB taxonomy): Bacteria > Myxococcota > Kuafuiibacteriia > Kuafuiibacteriales > Kuafuiibacteriaceae > Kuafuiihalomonas > Kuafuiihalomonas phototrophica. The sequence continues at coordinate 17,410 of DAPKRQ010000229.1, read as the reverse complement.
CGCTGGGGCAGCCCGATGGCCCCCTGTCGATCCCTCCGGCCGTCCCCGAAGAGGGGAACGAGGGCCCAACGGCCCGGGGTCCCCGCGGCGGGGGCCCGAAGGAGGGCGGACGCAAGCGCCGACGCCGCCAAGAGGGCTACCGGCCGGACATGGAAGACCAGGCGAACTTCCTGGCCTACGTACGCGACATGGAAAAGGGCGGCGGAGGTGGACGGCGCCGCTGACCCGACGCCGCAGCCGTCACCGGGGCTGGATCGCCAGCGCCACACCCTCTCGCACCACCACCAACAGGCCCCGGTTTTTGTGGGTCGTGGTCAGCCCGCGAATCTCGAGGGCTGGACATTCGAGCGAAAGTTTCACCTCGTCGGGCCGGCTGTCTGGCCGCAGTCGAATCCGGAGCGGAACCGGGGGCTTGCCCGCGCGAATGCGGATGCGGACCTCCGCCGTTTGGATCCCCTCGAGCCGGGCCTGCTTCGAATCGAGCAGCTCCAGTCGCTTGAAGGGCGTCGGCTTCAGCGCCTCCTTCAGCTTGGGCAGGTTGGGATCCTTCTGCAGGGCCGGGTCGACCTGCATCTTTTCCGCCTCGTGGAGGCCGATCACCTGGATCCGAACCGCCTGGGCGGCCTCCGCCCTGGATGCAGTCGCCGAAATCATCAAAATCGCGAGGGCCCCCAGCCCCGGTAGCGTGCGCAGCATGCGTTCTCCCATCGCGGCAACGTCGGTCGAGCTCAAGAGTCCTGAAGCCAGACCACCGTCATGCCCTCTTCGGCCACGACCAGCGCGGTGCCCTCGAAGCTCAGCTCGTCCACCGTCACCGGACCGGGTCCGCCATTCGAGGCGACCGGACCGACCCACAACCAGACCGCCGCGACCGCGGCGGCCGCGCCGGCCAAGGTCCAAGACCGAGCCGGTCGGGCCCACCAGGACCGGAGCGTCCCCACCCAAGGGGTGCGCTTGCGCATGCCCTCGCTGAAGATCCGTCCCTCGACCTGGTCCCGAAACGCCGCCGACCGGGCCGCGAAGGCCGTGCGCTCCGCGTCCACGTCCTGCCGGAGCGTCTCGACCGCAGCCTGGGTCAGATCGGCCGGAAGGGGCGACTCCAACCGGTTCATCACCTGGGCCGAAAACGCGGACCACGGAACCCGCTCCAACTGTCGGTCTCGCTCTTCCCGGAGCAGCTGTCGCACCGTCACCGGACCCTCGTCGTTGGCGCCGTTCACGGAAAACCTCCTCCAACGCCGCGCCGCACGGCCAGGGTGAGACTTTCGGGCAACGTCTCGCCGGTCTCGACGTACGGTCGCAGCAGCTGCTGCAGATTTTGGCGGGCGTGGTGCAGCCGGCTCATGACCGTCCCCTTGCGCACGCCCAAGACTTCGGCCATCTCTTCGTAGCTCAGCCCCTCCACTTCGCGCAGGACGATGATCGCGCGGTGCTTTTCCGACAGCTGGTCCATGGCGCTTCGGAGCACCTCGGCCAGCTCCCTTCGCTGGGCCGATACGGAGGGATGATTCAAACCCGGCGGCCCTTCCACCGGACCGTCCAGCGGCTCGGAGCGTCCTTTTCGGCGCTGCCGGTCTCGATGGGCGTCGATGGCCAGGTTGTAGGTGATCCGATAGAGCCAGGTATAAAAGGCCGACTTGCCCTCGAAGCGGTCCAGGTTTTTGTAGGCCTTCACGAAAGCCTCCTGGGCCACGTCCCAGGCGTCCTCCCGCTGCCGCAGGATGCCGAAAGCGATGGCGTAGACCCGCTCTTGGTAGGCCTCGACCAGCAGGGCGAAGGACCTCCGGTCCCCGGCCCGGGCGGCTCGGACCCGTGCGGCATCCCGGTCGCGGTCCGAAGCCCCATCGTTTTCCCTAGACCGTCCATCCATCGAAGGTCCCATCGTACCCTTCGACGAAGCAGGTTCCGCCCACATTCACCACCGCGGCCAGAAGATCGCTCCTCGATCGGTTCTGCCGTTGGGCCGTGCTAGCCTTCGACGACATGTCAGAAAGACCCAAGGCGCTGCGCGACGAGCTGATTCGGACGCGGCGGAAGCTGGCGGCCTTGGGGGCCCGGGCCCTGCTGGGCTGGGTCGTGGCCTGCTTGGCCGGCGGTCTGATGGCCTCCGGGGTGTGGGTGCTCTTCGGCCTGTCGGACGCGGGCGTCGCAGTGCTGCAAGCCGTGGGCGTGGCGCTGGTGGCCATCGCCGTCGGCGGTGCGATCACGTCCGCCGCCGGCCGCCTCCGCCGGCCCGACGCCGTGGCCCGTTGGCTCGACCGGGCGAGCCCCGAGCCCGAAAGCCCCTCCTTCGTCACGGCCTTCGAGCTCGCCGGAAACGGGCGCTGGGACGACGGGCGCGAAAGCCTCCGGCTGGCCCAGCTGGCGGTCGAGTCGGCGGAGGCCCGGCTCGACCGAGCGCGAGCGCAGCTGCTGGAGCGGGCCCAAAGACCGGCGCGGTGGGCCTGGAGCGCGGCGGCGGCGGCCGTCGCAGCCCTGCTGATCTTTGGATTGGCCGCCCCCGACGCAGCTTGGCAGGGCGCGTCGGCTTGGGCTGCCGTGGAGCGGCTCGACCGCCCCTTCGAGCGGGTGCCTCCGGCTCCACGGCTCGGGGACTTTCGCATCACCCATCGCTTTCCCGATTACGCCGAGCGCCCGCCCCGAACCCTTCGAGGCAGCTCTGGGGCGGTCCGTGCTCTGGCCGGGACCGAGGTCACCGTCGAGACCCGGGCGGCCGAACCGCCCTACAGCGCGACTCTGTTGCTCGCGGGGCCCGAGGGCGACGGCGAGCCCCAGGCCGTGTCGATGACCGTCGACGGCCGGACCTTGCGGGGCCGCTTCGTGCTGCAGCGGGCGGGCAGCTACCGGATCCGGCTCGACGGTCCAAAGGGCATCGAGCAGGAGCGACGGGGACATCCGATCGAGCTGGAGCCGGACGAGGTTCCCCAGGTCGTGCTGCTGGCGCCGGACACTTCTCCCCTGGAGGTCGATGCCGACGACACCCTCGAACTGGTCTTCCGGGCCCGCGACGACTTCGGCCTCGGAACAGCCCGCCTGCGGTGGCGGGTCCTGAACGCCGCCCGACCCCACGCAGAAGGCACCGAGCCCCTGACCTCGGCATCCGCGGGCCGCACCCGGTACACCGGCCGCAAGACCGTAGACCTGGCCGAGCTGGAGCTTCGGCCCGGAGACCGGGTGTCCTATTTCGTCGAGGTGGCCGACAACGACACGGTCAACGGCCCCAAATTCGGCGCCACCCGGACTCGAGAGCTTCGCGTCTATTCGGAACGAGACCACCACCGCGAAGTTCTGTCTCTTCAAAAGAAGGCGCTCGACGAGCTCGTGCACCTGTTGGGCGATCACTTGGAGGGCGGCTTCGAGCTGACCTCGTTCGCACCGTCGCTAGAAAAGGCCCGTGGAATGCTCGGTCGAAGCGAACGGGCTGCGGAGCTGCTGCTCGAAGCCGAAGAAGCTTCCCGAGACGATCCGCTGGGCCGACCCGAGGTGGCGGAAGCGTTCCGTCAGGCCCACCAGCGTCTGATGACACAGAGCGCTCGGAGCGAGCGCGCCGTGCGGGCGGCTCGACGGGCCTTTTCGGCCGATCCCGAGCGGGCCGAAGCGGAAGGGCGCCGCGTGGTGAAGGCGCAGGGACGCATGGTGACGAACCTGGAAAAAGACGCGGTCTATCTGGCGGACCTGCTGGACGACCAAAGGCTCGTGGACGCCGAAGCCCTGGCCGAAGAGCTTCGCAAAGAGCAGCAAGCCCTCCGCGACGCTTTGGAGCAGTACCGCCAAGAGCCGACCGAAGAAGGTCGAAAGCGCATCGCCGCCCAGATCCAGCGCATCCGAGAACGCCTGTCTTCCCTGATGGAGCAGTTGGCTTCGCTTCAAAAGAGCATTCCGACCGAGTACGTGAACCAGGAGGCCCTGAACACGCAGTTTGCGAAGGACCAGCTGTCCGAGATGGAGCGCCTGATGGAACAGGGTGACCTGGACGCCGCCATGGCCGCCGTCGACCGGATGCTTCAGCAGACCGAGCAGACCTTGGCCGAACTCCGTCGCGGGCGCCAAGAGCTCGGAAGCCGCGAGTACAGCGAGATCGCCCAGCGGGCCCGGGAGATCTTCGAGGAGCTGGAGGACGTGTCCATGCGCCAGCGAGAGCTGGCGCGACGGACCGAAGAGGTGGCGGAAGCGGCACGGGACCGCATGGCGCGACGCTTGGAGCAAGCGTCCGAGTTTCTCGACCGGCAGCGGGAGCGCCTGCGGAAGGCCCGAGAGGGACTCGAGGCCCGATCGCCCGAGCCGCCGATGCCCGACGCCGACGCGTTCGCGGCAAGTCGGGAGCGGATCGGGGACGCCGAGCGGGCCCTGGAGGCCGAGGACTTCGGCGCCGCGCAGGACGTGCTGGAACGGGCGGAATCCCGTCTGGCCGACCTGGCGCGGGATACGGGCCGGCGGGCCGAGCAGGCTGAGCGGTTTCGGGAGTTCTATGACGGAGCGGAAGAGCTGCAAGAGCGGCACCAGGCGGTCCAACACACGCTCGAGGAAGTGAAAGCGGTCCGAAAAGCTCTGTCGGAGACGATGCCCAGCCCGGAGTCGGTCCTTTCGAGCGAAGAGCGCGCCCAGCTGAAGGGGATGCAGGGTGAGCAGCAAGACCTACGGGGCCGCACCCAGCGGCTGCAGGACCAGCTCGACGAGCTCTCGGAGCAACTGCCCATCGTGGGCGAGGCCGTGGGCGAGTCGCTCCAAAAGGCCCGATCGGCCATGGAGGGTGCTTCCGACCGCTTGGCCCGAGGTGACGCGCCAGGGGGGCTGCGCGGAGAACGGCAAGCCCTCGAGGCCCTGCAGAAGCTGCGGGAGCAGATGCAGCAGATGGGCCGCGGGGGCAGCGGCGGCGGCGTTCCCATGCCGTTCGGCGCCGCGCCGGGAGGCGGTCGCCGCAAAGGCGGTCCGGAGGGAGACATGCACAGTCACGAAAAGGTCGAGATCCCTCAGCCCGAGCAGTACGAAGCGCCGGAAGCCTTTCGAAAGGACATCCTCGAAGCCGCCAAAGAGGGGACGGTCCGACAGTTCGAAGAGGCGGTTCGCCGGTACTACGAGGAGCTGGTCAAGTGAGGCGGGGCTCGCTTTCGATCGGCCTGGCCGCCTTGGTGGCAGCGGTGCTCCGGGCGGGCCCGGCCGCGGCCCAGGACCCGAAAGCCCTGGACCTGCCGGGTTTCGAAGACGTCTCGGCGGGATACGAGGCCATCGAGGCCTGGCGCTACGACACCGCCCGCGAAGTGGCCGCGGACCTGTGGTCCCAAAGAGCCGAAGATCCCTTGGTCATGGCCTTGATGGCCGAGGTGAAGCTTCACCACGGCGACTACCGCGGCGCCCTGGAGATGTACGAACAGGCGGATCGGGCGGGAGCTCCCCGCTTCGTGCTGCGCAATCGCGCTTTGGCCGAAGCCGCGCGGACAACCACCGAAGACTATGCCGAGGTGGCCGGGGATCGCTTCGTGATCCGGCACGCCCCAGGGCGAGACGCGATCTTGCGGCCGTGGGCCTTCGATACGTTAGAGCGATCGCTCGAAAAGCTTTCAACATACTTTGGCTTCTCCCCCGAAGGACGGATCCTGGTCGAATTCTACCCGTCGGCCCAGACTTTGGCACAGGTCTCTTCCCTGAGCCGGACCGACATCGAAAACAGCGGCACCATCGCCCTGTGCAAATGGAATCGCTTGATGGTGACGACGCCCCGAGGGGTCGTGTTCGGATACGCGTGGCGAGACACACTGTCTCACGAGCTGGCGCACCTTCTCATCGGAGGAGCCTCTCGAAATCGGGCGCCGATATGGTTGCACGAGGGTCTCGCCAAATACGTCGAGACCGCCTGGCGCGCCGAGCCGGGCCTCGGCATCTCGGTCGAGCAGCAGAAGGCTCTTCGGCGAGCGGCCGTCGAAGGAGAGCTCATCCCCTTCGAGGCCATGCACCCCTCCATGGCCAAGCTTCCCACCCAAGAGCAGACCAGCCTGGCCTTCGCCGAAGTGTTCACCTTCATCGAGTTTTTGGTGAAGCGGAAGGGATGGAGCGCCATCCGGAAAACGCTGGGACGCATGGGGGAGGGCCTCAGCGACCAGGAGGCCCTGCAGGAGGTCTACGGCCTTCCCTTCGCCGAACTCGAATCTCGATGGCGGGCGAGCCTGCCCGACCGTCCGATTCACCACCCTGCCGACGGTCGGCTGGTGAAGGGCGCTCGGCGGATCGAACTGAAAGAGCAACCGGATTCCCCGGACGACGAGTTGGCCGGGCTCGACCCCGAAAGCCGTCGCTACGCCCGGGCAGCCGACCTTCTGTATACCCGGGGTCGGGTCCAGGCCGCCCTGGTGGAGCTCCGCAAGGCCCACACCCGAAGCCCTTCCGCCCAGCTGGCGGGTAAGCTGGCCCAGGTGGCCCTGCAGGCCGGAGACCTCGAGACCGCCGAAGCCGCCGCCCGGGACGCGGTCGATTCGGGTTCGGGGCTGGCAGGTCCCAACGTCACCCTGGCCCAGATCCTCGTGCGCCAAAACGAGCCGGAAGCAGCCCGCGAAGCCCTGCAACGGGCCGTGGACGTCAACCCCTTCGATCCCCGGATCCACCGGGCGATCGTGGACTTGGAAGAGAACGGGGGCGACCCCGAAGCCCTCGCCCAAGCCCGCCGAGCCCTGCGATGGATGGCCGAGCCGCCCCGCCCGGTGCGCCCCTCCTCGGGCACCGGGGCGCGGATCCGGGTGCACGGTCCACCGATGGCCCGCGTATTCATCGCTCGAAAAGACGGGCCCTTTCGACCCACCCGAAGCCTGAGCCCCACCCCCGTCCTCGACGTGCGTCCCGGCCCGGTGAAGATCCGCTGGGTGCCGCCCGTCGGACCGGCAGTCGAGCGCACCTTCGAGGTTCGCGCCGATCTGGACCGGGTGCAGGTGCTGGGGGCCGAGCCCACGGGCTCTTGATCACGGAACCCTGACATGTCGAACGCCGCAGAAGACGAAACCCTCCTCCACGACCTGCACGAGTCGGGTCAGCGAGCCAAACGAGCCATCGGCCGCCGGATCATCGGGCAGACGGAAGCGGTCGATCACCTGCTGATCGCCCTGTTCGCCAACGGTCACGCCCTTTTCGTAGGAGTGCCGGGCTTGGCGAAGACCCTGCTCATTCAGACCCTGGCTCAGGTGTTGGACCTGAAGTTCAGCCGGGTGCAGTTCACGCCAGACCTGATGCCGTCCGACGTGACCGGCACCGAAGTGCTGGACCAGGACGCCCAGTCCGGTCGGCGCAGCTTCCGCTTCGTGCCCGGACCGATCTTCGCCAACCTGATCCTGGCCGACGAGATCAATCGGACGCCGCCCAAAACGCAGGCAGCCTTGCTGCAAGCGATGCAGGAAAAGCAGGTCACGGCGTCGGGCCAGACCCATCGGCTCACGCCGCCGTTTCACGTTTTCGCCACCCAGAACCCGATCGAGCAGGAAGGGACCTATCCTTTGCCCGAAGCCCAGCTCGACCGGTTCATGTTCATGCTCGACGTGCGCTATCCCCAAGCCGACGAGGAGGTGGAGATCGTGCGGGCCACGACCAGCGCCCCATCCGAGCCGCCGGCCGCAGTCCTTTCGCCCGAGCGGATCCTCGAAATGCAGGCTTTGGTTCGCCGGGTTCCGGCCGCCGACAACGTGGTGCAGCACGCCGTGAAGCTGGTCCGGGCCACCCGTCCCGAGTCGGCGCCGGAAGAGCTGGGCGCCCGCGGAGATCGGATCCGGGAGTTCGTATCCTACGGGGCAGGACCGCGGGCCTCTCAATTCCTGGTGCTCGGTGCCAAAGCCCGGGCGGCCTTGTCCGGACGGCCCGCGGCCAGTGTGGACGACGTGCGCGCCCTGGCGGTGCCGGTCCTGGCCCACCGGGTGGTCACGAACTTCCACGCCGAAGCCGAGGGGGTGCGTACGGCGGAGCTCGTGCACACGGTGCTCGAGGGCGTACGTCCATGACCACCGAGCCCGTCGGTTCGACGGGCCGGGGCGAGGTCCCGGCCCGGGTGCTGGCCGACATCGCCCAACTGCCCCTGCGGGCGCGGGTGCTGGCAGACAGTGTGTTGGCCGGCATACACCGCTCCCGGCACCACGGCTCGAGCGTGGAGTTCGCCGAGCACAAAGAATACTCCGCCGGCGACGATCTGCGGCATCTGGACTGGCGGGCCTACGCCCGTTTCGAGCGGGACTACATCAAGCGCTTCGAAGACGAAGCGAACGTCCGGGCCCTGTGCGTCATCGACACGTCGGGGTCCATGGCCCATCCCAGCGAGCCTCGGCCCGCCGACGCCATGCGCAAGCTCGATTTCGCCGCGACCTGCGCGGGCGCCCTGGCCTACGTGTTGGCCCGTCAAGGCGATGCGGTCGGGCTGGCCAGCTTCGACGAGCGGCTCGAGATGCGCCTGCCGGCTCGGGCTCGACGGGGCCACCTTCAGGAGGTCCTGGCCCAGCTGGGCGGCTTGCGGGCACGGGGACCCTCCCGGCTGCAGGACGTGTCCGATGCCCTGGCCGAGGGGCTGCGGCAGCGCACGGTCGTCGCCCTGTTCACCGACATGCTCGACGGTGGGCTCGACGCCCTGGCCAGCTTGGGGCGTCTGCGGGCTCGACGGCACGACGTGGTGCTGTTTCAGGTGCTCCACCCCGACGAACTCGAGTTTCCGTTCGAGGAAGCCACGACCTTCACTTCGATGGAAGACGACCGGGAGCTGAAGGTCGACGCCCGCGCGATCCGATCGGCCTATCTCGAAGAGATGAACAAATTTCGTCGTTCTGTGGAAGCGACCTGTCAAAAGGCGCGCATCGAGTATCGCCTGCTCCGCACCGACCAGGGCCCCGGCCGGGTCCTCGCCGCATTCCTGACGGAGAGACTGCGGCGGAGGGCCACGCTGAGATGAGCTTCGCCCAGCCCTGGATGCTGTGGGGGATCGCAGCCGCAGCCCTCCCGGTGCTCATCCACCTGCTCTTCCGCAGGCAGCCCCGACGGCAGCCGTTCCCCGCCATGGAGCTTTTGATGCAGAGCATCCGGCGGGTGGAGCGGAGCTGGAGGCTCCTCCGCTGGCTGTTGCTGGCCGCCCGAGTCGCCGTGCTGGCGGCGTTCGCCCTGGCTGCATCCCGCCCGTTCTTTTCCAGCGAGACGGCGGCGGCCAGCCAGGTCGCCGGACCGGAGCGTCTGGCGCTGGTGGTGGACCGGTCCCTGTCGATGCGGGCGACCTACGACGGACGGAGCGCGTTCGACGTGGCGCGGGAACTCGCCGACCGGGCCGCCGGACGGATGGAAGCGGAGGATGTGGCGGTGCTGGTCTGGGCCGGACCGGAGCCCGAGTTGGCGGTGGCGCCACCCACGGGAAACCCGGCCACCCTGTCTCGGGCGCTCCGGGACGGTCGACCGGGTTTCGAGGGCGCCGATCTGGGCCGGGCCGTCACCGTGGCAGCCCGGGCCCTGGCTCCGCCCGAGGACCGAAACGAAGGTCCGGCGGACGAGGGGGTGGCGGACGAGCCGGTGCGCCGGGTCGTGGTCTTTTCGGACTTGGCGCGAAACGCGATCCGCAGTCCGGCCGATCCCGGTGGGGCGCGGATCGAATGGGTGAGGGTCCCCTCGGCGGACACCGACCGCAGCAACCGGGCGTTGGTCTCGGTGCGGGCGGAGCCGGCCCCGAACGCCGCGCCCCACACCCTCAGGTTCGTGGCCCGGGCTCGAAGCTTTGCAGAATCCGACGACCGACCCGAGCCCGAGACCGTGCCCATCGATCTGACGGGCCAAGGCGATGCCCAAACTCGGACCTTCATCGATCTGCCCGCCGGCGCCGTGGTCGAAAAGACGATGGACGCAACCTTCGGCGGCGCGGGAACCTACCGGGTGAACCTGCGGACCCCGCCAGACCGTCTGGCCGAGGACGACCGGTACGCCCTCATGGCTCGGGTCCGTCCCCGGGTTCGATTGCTGGTGGTGGACGGCGCCCCGTCGGGGGTTCCGAACCAGGACGAAGTGTTCTACCTGGAGCGCGCCCTTCGAACCGGGTCGGACGACCAGCCGGCGCCGCGGATCGTGCCCGCCGATGACTTCGCTGCCGCGACCCTCTCGGAGTTCGACGTGGTGTGGCTGGCGGGTGTGACCCGCCTTTCCCCCGAAGACGGGCAGCGCCTGACCCGTTTCGTCCGGGGAGGCGGGGGCCTGGCCATCAGCGCCGCCGAGGGACTCGGGGCCGAAAGCTACAACCAGGCGTTGGCCGACGTGCTGCCCCGACCCTTTCGGGGCCTGAAGCGCTTCGGCGAGCCATGGGCCGGGTCCACAGGCGCATTGTCCTTTGCCTCGCCCGACCTGGACCATCCGGTCCTGAGCTTGTTTCGGGGTGAAGCCGCCAGCGGGCTGCTCAGCAGCCGAAGCACGGGAATCCTTTTGACCGAGCCGGTCGACCGGGGGCGGGTCCTCCTTCGCCATGAGGGCGGTCAGCCGGCCCTGCTCGCCCACGAGCCCGGTCGGGGGCGGGTGCTGGTGTTGACCACTTCGGTGGACCGGGACCTGTCCGACTTTGCGATCCGGCCGGCCTTCGTTCCCTGGGTCCGAAGGACCCTGCTGTGGTTGGGACGGGCCCTGTACACGCCAGACCGCCGCATGAGCCAGGTCGGCGAGCCCCGCCCCCTGAAGGTGCCGCCGGACACGGAACGGATCCGGGTGGAGGGCCCGGACGGAGCGGCGACGGAGCTTTCGCCCGGACAGGCCTTCGTGCCCCGGCGGCCCGGACACCATCGGGTCCAGGTCGACCGCGGCGCCGGCCCGGTGCGCTGGCCCGAAGAAGATTTCGCCGCCCACCTGGACCCGGCCGAGTCGGACCTGCGTCCCCTTCCCGACGCGGAGGTCCAACGACTGCTTCGCGGGAGCGACGAAGCCGGGATCCGCGCCGGCCCCAGCGCCGAATTCGCAGCCGCCGGCGGGTGGGACGGACGGACCTTGGTGTCCGCGCTCCTGCTGGCCCTGTTGTTGGCCCTGCTGTTCGAGAGCCTGTTGACCCTTCGGCGGACCTGACTTCGACCGGGCGGGTCAGCTGCGGACTGCCCCGATCAGCCGATCCAAGGTCGTTTCCGGATCTCGGCCGAGGCCGATGCGAAGAACGCGGCGTCCCCGTTCGGACAGGGCGAGGAAGTCGCCCAACGCTTGAGCCCGGCACAGGGCGCCGAACCCGTAGCTCCGTCCCGGAATCTCGAGATCCCCGTCTGGCTCGTCGACCAGCTGCACGAAGACACCCCGATCGGGCCCGCCCTTGTGCAGCTGCCCCGTGCTGTGCAGATATCGAGGACCGAATCCCACGGTGGTGGCGACCCGTCGCCGATCGCGGATCGCCCCCTGAAGTTCACGAAGCTTCTTTTCGAACGAAACCGAAGGCGGGACAAAGGCCAACAGTCCCACGTAGTCCGGCACCTCCGCCCCGTCTACGTGCGCTCGCAAGGCAGCCTCCACTCCTGAGATTCCATCCAGCCGAGCAGCGCCTGCCGCGTCCGACACCGCCTGGACCCCCGTCTCGTCGGGCCCAGCCACCGAAACGAGAGCGTCCGGTTCCGGGAGCTTTCCTTCTGCTTGCAGGTGAGCCAGCAGGCGCTTGGTGATGTCCTTCGAAGACTGGACGTCGGGCTGATCGAAGGGGTCCAGGCCGAACTCGTGACCCAAGATCGCGGTGGCCATCTCCCACCGGAACATCTCCTGCACCACGTCGAGCCGGTCGTGGAGCACGGTGGTCCACACCGGGTGCCCCGCTGCCAAGAGCCCTTCAGCCGCCGCTCGGTGCACGTCGCGTTCGCCGTCGAGCGTCAGGTGGAGGAAGACCCGGTCGGCCCCGTATCGGCCGGCCTCGCCCAACGGCTCGCCGTCCACCGGCACGATGCCCCGGCCGCGCTTGCCCAACGACTCGGCCACCAGCTGCTCGAGCCAAGCTCCGAACGCAGCCAAACCCGGCGAGGTCAGCACGGTCAGCTTGTCCCGCCCACCGGCTTGGGCTTCGGCCAAAAAGGCCGCGAGCTGCGCCGCTGGGTTGTGCTCGGCCGGAACGGCCGGCCGGCAGGAGCCGATCATCCGGTCGGCCCGCTCGAGAAGTTCGAAGGGCTCGACCCCGAGGGCCGCCGCCGGCACCAGGCCGAACGGCGACAGGGCCGAAAACCGGCCCCCGACGTCGGGCTCGCCGTGAAAAACCCCCTGAAAGCCCCGCTCGAACGCGGAGCGCTCCAGGGGCGAGTCCGGGTCGGTGATGGCCACGAAGCGCTCGCCCGGCTCCTCCTCGTCCGGATCTCGACCCACCCTATCGAAGAAGAAGTCGTCGAAGGCCTTTACCTCGGCGGTGGTGCCGCTCTTGCTCGCCACGACGAACACCGCCTCTTTGCCCTCGAGACGGCGGACGAGCTCCTGGACCGCCTGCGGGTGCGTCGAGTCCAAGACATGGAGCTCCGGCGCGTCCGGCCCCCGTTCGAAGGTGCGGCGAAAGACCTCCGGTGCCAGGCTCGACCCGCCCATGCCCATCAAGACCACCGCGTCCACCCTGGCTTCGCCGAGCTCTCGAGCCCAATCCTGAAGGCCCTCGGATGCCTCGGCCATGGTGTCGACCACGTCGAGCCAGCCCATGAAGGCCTCGGCGGCTGCCTGCTCCGCTTCCGACTCGGCGAACAGGGAACCGTCCCGGGCCCACAGCCGTTTCGGGACCTGGGTTTGCTGGTAGCGGGACAGCCGGGCGCGCACGCCCTCGTCCGGCTCGAACGCATCGGCTCCGATGGCCGGTCCGAGCAGGGTCCGACGCCGGCCCTCGACCGCCCCGATCAGCCGGTCGTAGGCATCTGCGAACAGCCGGACGCCATCGCGCTCCAGCTGTTCGGCCACCTCGGTCAACGACAGCCCCAGCCCCTCGAGCCCGGCGAGCACCTCTTCGTCCGAGCGGTCGAGTCGAGCCTCCACGCGGCCGTGGTCGTTGAACGCCCGGTAGGTGGCCGCCGGCACCGTGTTGACCGTGTCTGCGCCGATCAGCTCCTCGACGTAGAGCGTGTCCCGGTAATCCGGATTCTTGGTGGACGTGCTCGCCCACAGCAGGCGCTGGGGATGGGCCCCGGCTTCGGACAGACGCTTCCACCGGTCGCTCTCGGTCACCTCGCGGTAGTGGCGGTAGGCCCGGCGCGCGTTGGCGATGGCGGTCTTTCCCCGCACCCGATCGGCGGCTGCCGCATCGAAGCGCCCCTCGGCCACACCCGCGTCCAACAGCTGGTCCACCTTCGAGTCGATGCGGCTCACGAAGAAGCTGGCGACGCTCGCCACCCGATCGACCGATGCTCCCTCTTGAAGTCGACGTTCCAAGGCCCGCAGATAGCCTTCGAGCACGCTCTGGTAGCGCTCGACGGCGAACAGAAGGGTGATGTTGACGTTGAGCCCGTCGAACAGGAGCTGCTCGATGGCCAAAAGCCCCTCTCGGGTCCCGGGGACCTTGATCATCAGGTTCTCCCGGTCGACCGCCTCCCACAACCGGTGGGCCTCTTCGATGGTCTCGATCGTATCGTGGGCCAGATGGGGAGAGACTTCGAGGCTCACCAAACCGTCGTAGCCCGTCTCGAGATACACGGGTCGAAAGACATCACAGGCCCACTGAATGTCTTCCACTGCGAGGAGCTCGAATGCTTCGTCGGCCGAGGCACCTCGCCGCACCGCCTGACGCATGGCGGGAAGGTAGGCGTCCGCGCCCCCCATTGCCTTTTCGAAGATCGACGGGTTCGAGGTGACTCCTCGCAGACCCTCTTCCCGGACCATGTGGTACAGGGACCCATCCCAAAGCATCTTCCTTTCGATGTAATCGAACCAAATACTCTGCCCGTGTTCGAGAACTGCTCGAGTCGGTTTCATGCTGGGCGGACCCTTCCCGAGCCGCCCCGAACCCGTCAATGGGCGCCCGGCACGGTATTTTTTCGGCACGCCCGACGCTATGCTCGCGCTGCGTGTTCGGCTGGTTCCCATGGGCCACACCCCGCACCTTGGAAAAGGATCGGGAGGCCGCCCGAGACGTGGCCCCGCTCGAAGACCTGGATCCACCGCACGGGGCGATCACCTGGGTGGGCGAGGGAGCCCAAACCCGGGGGGCCCTGCCGATCTTCGCCGAAGGTCTGGCCGGTGCGGTCTACAGCTCCCGGGGCCGGGGGTACGCCCCGTACAACGAAGACGCGGGTGCCCTGTTTCGGGATCGCCGGGGCTGGATGTACGGAGCCGCCTTCGACCAGGCGGGGGGACTGGGCGGCTCGGTCCGAGGGCAAGCCAGCGGACTGGCGGCCCGGGAGGCCGCACGAGCGTTTCGGGAGCTGGCCCGATCGACGGCGCCCCCTTCCGACGCCGAAATCTCGAAGCGACTGAAGTCGGCCATCTGGAGCGCCCACGACCAGCTGGTCGAGCGGGGCGAGGGAGAGGTGACCACCGCGGTCCTGGCGGTGGTGCGGTCAGACCGGGCAGTGTTGGTGAACTCGGGAGATTCGGGCGCGCTGTGCTTTTCGAACGGCCTGGTGTCCCAGCGAACCCGAATGCACGAAAGCGACGATCCCGGGGCCGCGGGTCTGTTGACCCACGCCGTCGGCCTGATTCCAGAGCAGCCCCGACCCGAGACCTATGTCTGGCCGTTGTCGCCGGGCGACTGGCTGGTGCTCGGCTCCGACGGGCTGCTGGACTTCGGGGGCGAGCCGACCCAGATCGCCGAGTGGCTGGGTTCGCACCCGGACCCGGCGGACGCCGTGAACGACGTGGCCGGACGGATCCTTCGACGCATGACCTTCATGCGCGCCAAACCGGACAACTTGACGGTGGTGGGGATCCGCGTCGCGGACCGGGAAGATGGCTGACTTCGAGCTGAGCGCCGGGTCCGCGTTCGGACCGTACGCCCTGATCTTCCCCCTGGGCCGGGGGGGCATGGGCGAAGTGTGGGCGGCCCACCCCCGGCAACCCCCGGTGGACCCAGAGCGCCTGCTGGCCCTGAAGATCATGCGGCGGAGCGACCTGGGCAGCAACAACGCCGCCATGTTCCGAGACGAAGCCCGGGTGGCTCGGGCCCTCGAGCACCCCTCGGTCGTCCGGACCCGAGACAGCGGTCTAGCCGAAGGTCGGCTGTTCATGGCCATGGAGTTGGTTCGGGGACCGTCGCTCACCACCCTGCTTCAGCGCCTCGTGGTGGACGGGGGCCGGATCCCGCCCGAAGGCGTGGCCCGCATCGGCGTCGCGGTGGCGGAGGCCCTGTACTACGCCCACGTGCAAGCCCAGGTCGACGGTCGCGCCCTGGGGCTCATCCACCGGGACATCTCGCCGCACAACATCCTGCTCGGCCTGGATGGCCAGATCTTGCTGACCGACTTCGGCGTGGCCCGAACCCGGGTCCAGGAGCATCTGAGCCGGGTGGGCACGGTCCGCGGAAAGCCCAGCTACATGGCTCCCGAGCAGGTCCGAGGGCAGGCCCTGGACCACCGCACGGATCTGTTCGGCCTGGGCATCGTGCTGCACGAATGCGCGTCCCTCCGCCGGCTGTTCGGACGGTCGGAGCCCTCCCGCTCCCTGCAGGCCGTGCTGGAGTACGAGCCGCCGTCCCTGCGAGGGCTGCCCGGTTTTCCGCCGGCCCTGGCCCAAGTGATCGGTGCGTGCCTGGCCAAGGATCCCGAGGCCCGACCGGCCCATGCCCGGGTCCTGGCCCGAGCCTTGCGGCGGGCCGCGGCCGACCTGCCGCCCTTCGGCGCCTCCGAGCTGCGGGCCCTGATCCGGCGTCACTTCGACCCGGAGGAGTTCGACCTGCAGTCCCGGATGACCCCAGGTGTGGCTGCCGCCGTGGAGCAGGGCATCCTGCCCCAGCCCGACGCCGCCGCCACCGCCGTCCTGCCGGTCCCCTTGGAGGCTCCCCGAGCCTGGCCCGCCACGTCGGTCGCCGAGCCTCTCGCGCCGGAGGCCCTGGAGGAGGCCCGCACCCGCCTGGCAGGGCGGGCCCGCTCGATCCCGGCTGCGCCGATGCCCCCGCCGACCCGAGCCTCCGGCAGCCAGCTCGCGATCCGGCTGTCGTCGCCGCGAAAGCGGCACGCCTTCGTGTTCGCGCTGACTGCGGCCATGGGCATCGCCGCCATCGGGACCTGGGGTCTGCTGGACCCTGCCCCTCGGATCGATCCGCTGGACCCCGAGCCTTCCGGAGCGCCGCCGCGAAAGCCCGCCGTCGAAGTCCGGCAGCGCCCCACCCCGACGGTTCGCGCAGCCGCCGCCGGGGCCGGAGATTCTTCGGTCTCCCGGGAAGAACCCTCGGGAGCGGACGCCCCATCCGAGCGGCCTGGGAAGCCGACAGCCGCCCCGTCGCGCCCTGCCAGGCCCCGCCGATCCCTCCGGGGTCCCGACCGGGCCCGGGGCGAAAACCGGCTGGGGGCCCACCGCGGCGAAACGCCCCCGACTGCGACAGCCACCCCCGAAGCGGTGTATCGGGCCCTCAAGCGCCTGGCCGAAGCGGACCCGGGGCGGGCCGAAGCCTTGATGGTCGATTTCACCGAGTACCTGGCCTCCGGGGGCAGCGAGCCCGGGGTGCTGGCCGAGCACCTGAATCGCGTGCGCCGCGCCCTCGGTCAGGCCCAGAGCCCGGCCGGCCGTCGAAACGAGCTCCCGCAACGCTCGAAGCCGACCCGGTAGCGCCGGATCACGGCGCACCGTCGACCTGGATCCGGATCCCCTCGCCTCCGCCACCCGCCTGGGTGGCAGCCACCGACCCAGCGATGGCCCCCGCCGCCACGACTGCGACGGCCGACCACAGCCACGGGCTCTTCCAGACCGAACGCTCCCGCTGCAGGGCGAGCTGAAGCGGGTCCGTGCCGGACGGCCGGACGTTCACGGTGCGTGTCTCGGACCGGTGCCTGCGGGCTTTCAGCTCCACCTGGAAGCGCCCGGCCGGAAGCCGCCGCAATCGACACGGACTCACGCAGGTTCGGCCGGCCGCCCGCACTTCGGTACCCCGGGGCTCGACCCGGACCTCCAAGGCGCCGACCCGGTCCCACCAACGGGACGGCACCACCTGGCTCAAGCGGTCTCGGGCCGCCGCCAACACCGACATGCCGCCCGGCACCTCGCCCGCGGCGGCGCCCAGGGCTTCACCGGTCTTCGCGTCGACCAAACGCACCGCCAACAGGGTGGCGCTCGACAAGGTCTGGACCGACACGGTCAGCAAGAGTTCCAGGGGCTGAACCTCCATCGAAATCCGCCGGGCAAAGCAGGCCGGGTCCCCGGCACACCCGCCGACGGCCGCCGACCGGGCCGATGCCGTGATCGACTCCAGCGGGAGCACGGCGATCCGGGTGTGGGTTTCGAGGGCGTCGCGCACCGCACCGTACAGGTCGGACCACGCCACGCCCGACTCCTCGCCGGACAGGATCAGGAC
>DAPKRQ010000228.1:0-10911 GCA_031800475.1 Myxococcales bacterium LLY-WYZ-16_1 | reverse complement strand
GGCGGACCTATCGGGTGGATTCCGTCGCGGCGGCCGGGTCCGTGGGGGAGCCCGGATGCGGGTCGTCGCAGGTCGTTTGAAAGGGCGCCGCCTGAAACCGGTTCCCGGGCCGCGGACCCGCCCCACCTCGGACCGGGTGCGGGAGGCGCTCTTTCAGATCTTGGGAGGCAAGTTGGAGCCCACCCCCACCTTGGACCTGTTCGCCGGGACCGGCGCCCTCGGCATCGAAGCCTGGTCTCGGGGGGCCGAACCGATCTGGTTCGTGGAGTCCGACTCCCGGGCACTCCGCGTGCTGCACGAAAACCTCCGTCAGGTTCGCATCGACCCGTTCTGCCACGTGTTCGAGCTCCGGGCCGAGGCAGCCCTGCCCCGACTGAAGGCCCGAGACCTTCACTTCGGGCTGATCTTGGCGGACCCGCCCTACGCCGCCACCCGCGACTTTTGGCAGCGCAGCCGCGACCACTGGTCCGCCCTTCTGTCGCCTTCCGGCGTGCTGGTCCTCGAGCACGGGCGAGGTTGTCACTTGCCCGATCCGCCCGGACTTCGGAGCCTGCCTACCCGAGTCTACGGCGACTCCGCATTGTCGCTGTGGACCCGGAGCGAGGAGGCGCCATGAACCTTTCAAAGCCCCCGTTCCCCTTGGCCGCCCGGGTGCGGCGAGTCAGCCCGTCGGCGACGCTGGCCCTGAACCAAAAGGCCCAGCAGATGCGAGCCCGGGGCGAAGACGTGGTGGCTTTGACCGCCGGCGAACCCGACGCGCCGACGCCGGCCCACGTGGTCGAAGCCCTGGCCCGGGCAGCCCGGGCAGGCGAGACCCGATATACCGCGGTGCCCGGAATCCCAGAGGTCCGGGATGCGGTGGCGGAACGCTACCGAGAACACGGCGTTCACGCGGACCGGGTGATCCTGACCGCCGGCGGCAAGCAGGCCATCTTCAACGCCTTGCTGTGCCTGCTCGAGGACGGAGACCAAGTCTTGGGGTTCGCACCCTACTGGCTGTCCTACCGGGACATGGTGGCCCTGTGCGGCGGCGAATTCGTGGCCTTGCCCACCGATTCGAGCTTCCTGCCCCAGCCGGAAGTCCTGGAACGAGCGATCGGTCCGCAGACCCGGATGGTCGTTTTGAATTCGCCCTCGAACCCCACCGGCGCAGTCATTCCCGAAGGCCGCATGCGCGCCCTGACCGAGGTGCTGCGACGTCACTCCCACGTAGTGCTGCTCTTCGACGAAATATACGACCGGCTGGTCTATCCGAACGCCCGGTTCGTGTCCCCTCTCGAAGTCGCGCCCGATCTCTTGGACCGAACAATTCTCGTGAATGGAGGAAGCAAGACCTATGCCATGACCGGTCTTCGTGCTGGTTGGGCGGTGGCCCACCCGGGCTTGATCGAATCCATGAGCAAGGTTCAGGGTCAATCGACCTCGCACTGTTCGGCTCCGGTTCAGCGGGCACTGCAAGCTGCTCTGCAGGGCGACCAGAGCTTCGTACAAACCATGCGAACCACACTGAACCGGCGCCGCAAGGCCCTGTTCGAAGGCCTGAAACACATTCCGGGCGTGCATTGTCCGGAGCCGCTGGGCGCGTTCTATGCTTTCCCGAGCCTGGGGCCCAAGGCCGTCGGTGAGTCGGGGCAGCCGGACTCCGCCGCAGTGTGCCAGCGGCTGCTGGACAATCAAAAGCTGGTGGTGGTGCCCGGCGAGCCGTTCGGTGCGCCCGGCTACGTTCGTTTGAGTTTCGCGGTTTCGGACGAAGTATTGGCCGAGGCTCTGACCCGCCTCAAAGAGGGTCTGGCCTGAAGAACCCCATCACTGCCTCTCGCCGCCTCGAGCCACGATGTGGTGGACCTTGAGCATGTTCGTCATTTCCGACGCCTCGAACGGCATCTTCGACGTGATGACGACCGTGTCCCCCGGCTGAAGGAGTTTGCGGTCCAACGCGGTCCGCTCCACGGCGTCGACCAAGCTCTCCACCGAGTCGGGGCGTGGAATGCACAGGGGCTCCACGCCCCAAAAAAGAGCCAGTCGCCGCACCTCGGCCGCGGTGGTGGCACAGCCGAAGATCGCGCAGGCCGGCCGCCATGCGGCCATCAGCCGCGGGCCCAACCCGAACTGCGTGTACGAAACGATGGCGACCGCGGCCGTCGACTCGGCGGTCACCACCGCGGCCTTGGAGATGGCATGGGCAGTGGACCCGGCCACCTCCTCGGCGAACGACGGGGGCTCTCGGTCGGTGGGGGCCGACTCCGCACCCCGCACCAAGGCCACCATGGTCTCGACCGCCCGCACCGGAAACTGACCGGACGCGGTCTCGTCGGACAACATCACCGCGTCGGCGCCCTCGAACACCGCGTTGGCCACATCGGAAACCTCGGCGTGGGTGGGCCGGGGGTGCTCCGTCATCGACATCAGCATCTGGGTGGCGACGATGCTGACCTTCGCGTGATTGCGCGCCCAGCGCAGCGCGCGGCGCTGGACCCCCGGCACCTGCTCCGGCGGAAGTTCCACCCCCAGATCTCCCCGGGCGACCATGATCCCGTCGCTCTCTTTGACGATCGCTTCGAGGTTTTCGACCGCCTCTGGCTTTTCGATTTTGGAGATCACCGGCACCGAGCGACCGAGGCGCTCCATCTGGCTGCGCAAGGCTCGGACATCTGCCGCCGTTCGCACGAACGACAGGGCGACGAAATCGACGCCCAACTCGAGCCCGAAGCGGAGGTCCTCCAGGTCCTTCGCGGTCAAAGACGGGGCCGAAATGCGCGTGCCTGGGAGGTTGATGCCTTTGTTCGAAGACAGCGTTCCGCCTTGCACGACCTCGGCCCGCACCTCGGTATCGTCCACGTCCACCACCCGAACCTCGAGCCGACCGTCGGCGAGCAGCACCGGGTCTGAGGCTTTCACGTCGGTGGCCAGGGCCGGATACGTGGTCGGGAAACGTCGATCGTCGCCGGTGAAGTCGGCCTTGGACGACAGGATCACCACATCGCCCGGCGCCAGTTCCACCGGCCGTGCCAGCTTGCCGAGTCGGATCTTCGGGCCCTGCAGATCCTGAAGTACCGCTACAGGCCGACTCACTTTCGTTTCGAGGGACCGGATTCGCTCGTAGATTCGTCGATGATCCTCGTGGGTGCCGTGGCTGAAGTTCAACCGGGCCACGTCCAATCCCCGACGGATCAGGGTCTCGAGCAAGTCTTCGTCGAAGGAGGCCGGCCCCAAGGTGCAGACGAGCTTCGTTCTCCGCAGGGGCTCCATCGTGTCCGCTCCCGCTCAGTAGCGGTCGTCGTCGTCTTCTTCTTCGTCGTCGTCGTCGTCGAGGTCGTCGTCGTAATCTAGATCGTCGTCGTCTTCTTCGAAGTCGTCGTCTTCCTCGAAGTCGTCATCGTCATCGTCGTCATCGTCGTCGTCGTCGTCGTCGTCGTCACCGACGGTGGCCCGGGCGGTGAACCCGCCCAGTCCCGCATCCTCCTCGGGCTCGCCAGCGCCATACGGCGGGGGCAGCTCGTCCGAGGCGACGTTGACTTCGAAGGATACGACGCTGCGCAGCCCCGCCATGGAGGTGAGCAGATCATCCAGAGCCTGAGCGAAGGCATGGGCCCTTTGGGTCCGCGGCTTCGCCCCACAGTGGGGGCATTTCAGAGCGTTCGGTCGCTCGGCCAGATGGGCCATCTGGATGTCGAAATCGCCATCGCAGGACATGCATTGGAACGTGATGATGCTCATCGCGACTGCTCGGAGCCTGTAACCGAATGGTGGTTTTGTCGAGGGGGCAGAAAAAGAAAGTGCAGGGTCTCACGACTCGGAGGACTCTCGCTTGACCTCTTCCCACCATCGGTCCAGCCGGTCCGAGCCCGCGTGCTCCAATCGAACGCCGGCCGCGCCGGCGCGGGCCTCGATGCCTCGAAATCTCTGTTCGAAGCGTTCCACCGCCGCCCGCAACACGTCTTCGGCGGACAGCCCGGCGTGCCGGGCCACGTTCACCGCCGAAAACAGGACGTCGCCCAGCTCCGCCGCCCGGCGGGCCTCGCTCTGCCCGCGAGCCACCGCCTCCTGGAGTTCGTCGATCTCTTCGCGCAACTTCTCGAGGGCGCCTTCACCGTCGGGCCAATCGAAGCCCTGCCGCGCCGCCTTCTCCTGCACCCGCTGCGCCCGAGCCAACGCGGGCATCGCCCGCGGAACTCCGTCCAGCGCGGACCGTCGCTCGGTCTTCTCGCGTGCTTTGATCGCTTCCCATCGATCGACCACGTCGGCAGCGGAGCTCGCGGATGCGTCGCCGAATACGTGCGGGTGCCGCCGCACCAGTTTGTCGCAGATCCCGTGAACCACCGCGGCCGCTGTGAAGCTCCCTTCTTCCGAACGGATCTGACTTTGAAAGACCACCTGCAGCAGAAGGTCCCCGAGTTCTTCTTGATGGGCCGCCGCATCCGCGGCGTCGATGGCCTCGAGCACTTCGTAGGTCTCTTCCAATAAAAAGGGTCTCAGCGAAGCCAGGTCCTGCTCTCGGTCCCACGGGCACCCATCCGGAGCCCGAAGGCGGGCCATGATCGCCGTGAGTCGGCGGAACGCCTCTCCCTCGTCCTCGCGATGGTCCGGATCCAAGATCGGGTCACTCATCTCGCCCTGCGGATCCGACGCCCGACGGCCTCGCGCAAGAGCTGGACTTCCGGAATCCCGAAAACGTGCGCCGCCCCGAGGTATCCCGCAGCACCGACGGCCACCGCGCCAGCCAGCAGACCGAAGCGCGCCCACGCTTCCGCGGCCACGAAGTCGACCCAGCGGCTGGCCAGCACCACCGGTCCGATCGACACGGCTGCCGCCCCCGCACAGCGCAGGAGGTGGCCGAGGCCCCCGCGTTGGACCGGGGCCCTGCCCACCGAATCGAACACCCTTCGCCGCATCCACAGGGCCAAGGTCAGCGCCTGGACCCCGGCCGCCGCCGTGGTAGCCACCACCAAACCCCATATCTCGAAAGACCCGATCAAGCCCGCGCCCAGGCCGGCCGTGGTGGCCAACGATCCGAGCGCGGCCCACACCGGCAAGCGGGTGTCGCCCACCGCGTAATAGGTCGGCACCATCACCCGGATGGCGCCGATCGGGACCAACGCCAGGCCCATGACCCGAAGCAGCTCGTCGGTTCCGCGGGCATCCTGCACCGTGAACTGCCCGTGCTGGAACAGGGTGAGCACGATGGGCCCCGCGAGCCCGCACAGGGCCAGGGCCGACGGCACCGTGATGAATTGGGTCGCCCGAAGGGCTCGGGAAAAAGTGCGGCGAAATGCCGCCGCGTCCTTCGCAGCCGCGTGGCGAGACAATGTCGGCAAGGCTGCGATGCTGATGCTGACCGCGAACACGCCGAGCGCGAACTCTTCGAGCCGGGTGGCGTAGAAATACCAGCTGAGCTGACCCCCCGGCAGATAGGACGCCAGTTGGCGAATCACGACCACGTTCAGCTGGTACACGCCGACGCCCAGGACCGCCGGCCCCAGCCGGATCGCGAGCTGCCGCAGCTCGGGGTTGTGCGGGTCCCACCGGGGCCGCAGTCCGTAGGCCTTGCGAGCCAAAAACGGCAGTTGAAGTCCCAGCTGAAGCACGCCCCCGACCAGAACGCCCCACGCCGCCGCCGCCACCGGGGGCTCGATCCAGCCCGCACCGCCGGCTACCGCCCCGATGATCCCGATGTTCAGCAGGATCGGGGCTGCGGCTGGCGGCCCGAACACGCCCTCGGAGTTCAAGACCCCGCCGGCCACCGCCACCAGGCTGACGCAGGCCAAAAAGGGCATCATGATTCGGGTCATGTGGCGGGCGAGGGCCTGGCGTTCCCCGTCGAAACCGCTGGCGAACGCGTCGACGAAGACCCCGGGAAAGACCATGCCCAGGCCCACCAGGAGCACCAAGATGGGGATCAGCCCGCCCAGCACCGCCCCCAGCAGGGCCCGCATGGCGGCCTTGCCCCCCCGCTCCCGGGCCTCGGCCATCATGGGGACGAAGGCCACCATCAGGGTTCCTTCCGCCACCAGGCGACGAAACACGTTCGGAATGGTCTGGGCGGCCACGAAGGCGTCCAGGGCCGCCCCGGCCCCGAACACATAGGCCAGGGTCAGGTCCCGCAGGTACCCGAGCACCCGACTCACCAGCGTAAAGCCCGCCACCGTCGAGGCTCGGCGGGCCATGCGGGCCCCGTCGCTCACGGTCCCCGGTTAGCCGGAAATGGCAGCCGGATCGAGCAGGCTTGACAAGCGTTCCGCACGCCGACTATCCCGCCTGGCTCCGAGGTCGCCGTGCCGAACCACAGATCCGCAGCCAAGCGCATGCGCCAGAACATCCGGCGCAACGCCCGCAACAACGCCTTCAAGTCCCGCATGCGGACCGCCCTGAAGAAGGCCCGCAAAGCGATCACGGAAGGATCGGAGCACAAGGACCAGCTGGTCCACGAAGCGATCCGGGTCGTGCAGCGGGCCAGCTCCAAAAACGTGATCCACCGGGCCACGGCCCAGCGAACCGTCTCCCGCCTGCAGCGGGCCAGCAACCGCGCCAACGCCTGACCCGCCCTCAGCGCTGCCACCGTCCGCCGGGCAGCAGCTCGCTCAACGTTTCCGACAAATCGCTGACCACCCGGTCGGGGGCCGCCTTGATCAACTTCGGTTTGGCTCGATGTCCGCCTTCGAGCAGGATCGACCGATAGCCCAAACTCCGGGCCGCCTCCCGATCGGTTTCGGTGTCACCGATCCACACCGATTCGCTCGGCGGGATCTTGTATCGGGCCCGAACCAGGCTCGCCTTGTGGACGCCCCGGGCCTTCGAAGCCGGTCCGCGGCGCAAAGCGGCCCGGTCCGGCGCGCCGTGCAATACGGTCACGAAGTATTTTCTGATGCCCAGCTCGTCCAACTGCTCTTCCAGCGCGGACCCGTTGCGGCGCTGGGTCACCAAGACGATGGGCGTCTTGGTATACACTCGGCTCAAGAACGTCTCGGTGCCTGGCCGGAGTACATCGAGCTCCAGGTAATCCGGGCTTTCGAGCAGCTGCTCGAAGCGCTCCCGGTAGAGCTCATGCTTGGTCGGAAAGACCCGGGACCGTCGAATCAGGTCGTCGACCCTGCCCTGGTTCTGCTTCCAAAACCAGTACTCCCGCTCCGGGATCGGCACGCCCTTCACGTCGGACCGTTCGAGGGTCGCCACGTAGGCGGCGTGGTGGCGACGCCGGTCGTCGACCACCGTCCCGTCCAAGTCGACGAAGAGCACGGCGGCTCACCCGGTGCGGCCGATGTCGGTTCGATAGTGCATGCCGCGGAAGCAGATCCGGTTCACGGCCGCGTACGCCTGCTCCAGCGCCGGGCCCAGACCGCTCCCGAGGCCGGTCACCGAAAGAACCCGGCCCCCGGCCGTGACCAGGTTCCCGTCTTGCTCCGCCACCCCGGCGCAGCAGATGTGGGCTCGGGTAGCGCGGGCCTCGTCGAGCCCGTGGATCACGTCCCCGGAGGTGGTTGGACCCGGATAGCCCTCCGCGGCCAAAACCACCGTGGCCGAGGCCTCCCGCCGGCTTTCGGCCCGATCGGTCTGCAAGCTTCCTCGCGCAGCGGCCAGCATCAGCTCCGCCGGGTCGTCGGCGAGGCGGGGCAGGACGGATTGCGCTTCCGGATCGCCGAAGCGGACGTTGTATTCCAGCACCTTCGGTCCGTCCGGCGTGACCATCAGTCCAGCGTAGAGCACACCCACGAACGGGCTGTTTCGCCGCTCCATCTCGGCGACCACCGGCTCCATGCACGTGCGTCGCACTTCGTCCGCGAATTCTGGACCGATCCCCGGAGCGGGAGAGCATGCGCCCATGCCGCCCGTATTGGGTCCGCGGTCCCCGTCACCGACGCGCTTGTGGTCCCGGGCCGTGGGCAGCACGCAGCAGCGATGGCCGTCCACCAAAGCGAGGACCGAGACTTCGAACCCGGTCAGCCGTTCTTCGATCAAGGCAACCGGGTTGCCAAATGCACCGTCGAAGATCCGATGTACGGCCGCTTCCGCGGTCTCGGTGTCGTCCGCCACCACCACACCTTTTCCGGCCGCCAGGCCGTCGGCCTTCACGACCCAAGGACCTCCGGATCGGACGTGCTCGAGGGCCGATTCCAGCTGCTCGTGCCGGCGGGCTGCCCCGGTCGGGACGCCGCAGGCCTGCATCACTTCCTTCGCGAAGGCCTTGGAACTTTCGAGCCGCGCGGCGGCCCGCGAGGGTCCGAGCACCGGAACCTTCTCCCCCCGCAAGGCGTCGCCGAGCCCGGCCGCCAACGGCGCCTCCGGTCCCACCACCACCAGGTCGAAATCGCGGACCCGGTTCGCCACCTCGGCCGGGTCGGACAGGTCCAACTCCGCGCGCTGGTGAAAGCGTCCGATGCCCGGATTTCCCGGGCCCACAACCACCCGTGACACCTGGCGCGAGGCGGCCAAGGCGTCGGCCAGCGCGTGCTCCCGGCCCCCTCCGCCGACGACCAAGACCTTCAAAGCCCCGCCTCCATCATGAGTCGCCGGAGGCGGACGCTGTTGGGATGAAAGCTGAAGACCTTTTGCAGTTCCTCCTCCACCCGGGGATTCGGGGCGCCCGCGGCCAAATCCAGCCCGGCCAGCTCCACGCGAGCCGCCACGAACCCCGGATTGCTCCGCAGCGCCGCCCGGTAGGACTCCCGGGCGGCATCCAGGTCCCCCTGCGCCACCTGGATCCGGGCCAAGATCACGTACGCCAGCGAAAAGCCCTTTTCGATGGCGAGCAGTCGCCGCATGGCCCGCTCCCCCCGGGCGAGCCGGCCCGCCTCGAGGTCGAGCTGGGCCTGGTAGATGAGGCCGACCAGGTTCGCGTCGTCGAGGCGCAACGACCGGCGGACGGCCTCGTAGGCCCGCTGGGGTTCGCCGCTGAAGTAGTACATCAATCCCATGACCGCGTAGGCGACCGGGGCGTTTCGACGCACTTTCGAGCTCTGTTGAAACGAAGCAATCGCCTCGGCTACTGGCGCATCGGACAGGGCGACTGCCGTGAAGCGGTTCCGGGCCTTCGCCTCCTCGGGGTCCACTTCGGCCGCGTCGCGCATCAGCACATAAGCCTGGTTGGTCATGCCCTGCTCCAGGTAATGGGCCGCCAGAATCCCGGCCAGCCGAGGGTCCCGTCGGTCGTTCCGGGCCGCCCGCTCGAGGTGTTGGCGGCCGATGGCCACCCGCCCCTGTCGCGTCGCGGTCCGTCCGGCCAAGACCAGAGCCGACGGCTCGTTCGGCCCTTCCTTCAGCGCTCGGTCGGACATCTGAACGGCTACGTCCATCTGCTCCAGGAGCAGCGCGGCCTCCCCCCGGAGGATCAGGGCGGGCAGGTGCTCTCGATCGAAAGACAGGGCTTCGTCGGCCATCTGTGCTGCCCGGCGCGGCCGGCCCGCCAGCAGCTCCGCCCGGGCCAGTCCGGTGTAGATGTGCGCCCCTCGCCGTCCCTGCGGCTCGTGGGCCTCGAGAGCACCCTGAAACGCAGCGATCGCCTGGCCCGGCCGCCGCAGCTCGAGCTGTAGGTCACCCAGGCGCATGAAGGCTTGCTGATCGTATCCTTCCAATTCCGCCGCCCGGCGCAGCGACTTCTCCGCCTCTTCGCTCGAGGAGATCATCCGCCACAACTCTCCCCGTTCGATGTGCACGATGGCGTTGTCCGGCGAACTTTCGATACGGTCCGACAAAAGCGCGTCTGCCGACGTGTACCGACCGGTCTGAGCGAGACCGTCGGCCAGGACCCGATCCGCTCGAAGCAATTCGGGACTCGCTTGCTTGGCTGCCCGGGCCTGCTGGAGGGCCAGGGGCACGTTGCCTTGCAAGAAGCATCCGGCGAGCAACAGCCGAGCCTGGGAGTCGCCCGGCGCCGCGGACAGGGCCCTATCGGCGTGCTCCTGACACACGTTGAGCTGATTTCGGGCCAGAGCCAGCGCAGCGGCAGCGCGGTGAACCGCCGGATGGTCGGGGTCCATGCGGAGACCGTATCGGATCCCGCGGGCCAGCTGCTGCCGGCGTTCCTCCGAAAGGAGCGGATGCTTCCAGATGACCAGATTTTCGATATACGCACCCAGAGCTCCGGGGTCTTCCGGACGAAGGATCAGGGCCTGCCGGAACTTGCGGTCGGCCGCATCATAGCTCTGCCAATCGTCCCGGCGATGCAGCTCGCGACCCTCGGCCAACACCTCGGACAGCTCTTGGTTCACCGGACCGAGCTCCACCTTCCAGCCTTCGATGCTGCGCCGCAGCGGATTCAACCCAATCGGCGCCGTCGAAACCCGTCCCTCCATCAGGTTCGCGTAGATCCGACCGAGCAAGTCTCGCTGGCTCCAAGCACCATAGGCCAGCGCCCCCACCAGCAGAAGGACGATGCCGAGTCGGGCCCACCGGCCCACGTCCGGCCCCGCGTGCACGCTGACTCCGGTGGCCCGTGCCGACGGGCCTCGAACGGTCTGCAGGGCGGTGATGTAGGCGAGCTCCGGATAGCGTTCCACCGAAGAGAACTGCTGCCCGTCCTTGGACACCTGGTCGGTCGGAGCCAACTCTCCCCGGCGCAACCTCCCCCGCAGATCCTCCAGGGAGTACGGGCCGCTCGGGTGCCCGCCGTGCCTGGGACGGACCCACCACTGGTCGTGCAGCCCGTCGGCGCCGGTGGGCAGGGGCTCCTCGCCCCTTTGGTCCCGCTGGTGGACTTCGCACAGGCCGATCACCCGGTCGAACTCGTCTTTCAACGGCGCGCCGCACACCGAGCAGGTGGACGAGGTCTCTCCGAGCGAGCGGTCCGCCTCGTCGGAGCCCCAATCCATCTGGTCCGCGATGGTATCGACCCCGGACGGAGCCGGGCCGGCCGGGGCGGGCCCCGGCGGTGGGGACTGCGGCTCTCGAAACCCCATGCCACTGACCGAGCTGTACTCG
>DAPKRQ010000227.1:0-14652 GCA_031800475.1 Myxococcales bacterium LLY-WYZ-16_1 | reverse complement strand
GTCGGGTGGGCACGACAACCTCGTACTCGCCCGCAACCGCGAGACCGGCGAAGTGAAGGTGTTCGAGGGGCACGAAGACCATGTGTACCGAGTTTCGTTTCATCCGAACGGACGGTGGATCGCCAGCAGCAGCTATGATCGCACGGTTCGCTTGTGGAGCCTGGACGGCGACGAGCCCAGGATACTGCGCGGTCACGAGGCTGACGTGGAAGAGCTGGCGTTTTCGAGCGACGGGCAGTGGTTGGCGTCTGCCGGCGAGGACCACCGGGTGATTCTGTGGCCGATGAAAAGCTTGTCCGGGCCCACGCAAGATTCGCTGGAAGGGATCCAGCTGGCGGGTCACGATGACTTCGTGAGCGACGTGGCCATGGCCGGGGGCTGGCTCGCGTCTTCGGGCCGCGATGGCACGGTCTGGCTGTGGGAGCTGCCCGACGGACCCGAAGGCCGGCCCCGGGGGCGCAAGGTCCTCGACCTGGACGCACCGGCGTGGAGCCTGGCGTTCGGGCCCCAGGGGCGGGAACTCGCAGTGGCAGGTGCCGATGCCCTGACGGTCCTCGAAGTTCGAACGGGTGAGGTGGTCATGCAGGTCGATGGTCTGTCCGAGGCCCACCTGGTGCGGTTCTCGCCGAGCCTATCCGTCAACAGGATCGCGGTGACATCTTCGGGAAAGGCCTGGTGGTTGTGCGAGCGCGCGTTTCAGCGCTGCCGCACCATGTTCGACCACGACGGCACCATCCTCGACGTCGACTTCCATCCAAAGGAGCCGATCCTGGCGGTCGGAAGCGCCGACACCTCGATCCGGCTGTGGGACCTGGAGCGTGAAGAATACCGTACGCTGCGCGGGCACCAGCTCAACGTGTTCGACGTGGAGTTTTCCCCCGAAGGCGACGTGTTGGCCAGCGGCAGCGCCGACGCCGATGTCCGCTTGTGGGACGTGGAACTGCCGCCTCCCAACACCGAGCTTCGCCCTTGGATCCGAGCCCGGACCAGCTACCGGGTCGACACCAGCGATCTTCGTCCGCTTCCAGCGGCGGTAATGGAGTAGGCCGGCTTGCGGCTCGTCACCCAGACCGAAGCGCGCAGCCTGTTCGGGGGCTCCGGAACACTCCTGCAGGAAATCGTGGAGCGCATTGCCACGCCCCGGGTCGCGCCCGTGCCCCAGGCCCTCCCCGAGGCCCTCGCTCCCAGCCCGGAGCTCGAGGCTTGGACCGACCTGTATGCCCGCTACGAGATCGAGGTCGTCGATCCGGGCGAGGTGGAGCTGAGGGCGCCGACCGCCTTTGATAGCTGGGATCGCTTGCTCGACGACGGTTGCGCAAGCTGGATTGCCGATACGGTCGGCGTTTTCACCGGCGCGACGACCATCGCCCAGCAGGACGCCATGTGTTTCGTGGCATCGTGGGCGGGTACCAAGGACGGTGCGTCTCGGGTGTTCTATTTTCATCCTCACGACTGGGGCTTGTGGCCCACCGACGCTTCGATCGCTGGTCGTCTGTTTCGAATCGTTCAAGAAGAAGATCGCCCCGACATGTCGTGGATCCGTTACGAAGGCGAAGCCGAAGCTCGCCTGTTTTCGGCGCTCAAGCTCTACGAGGCGTCTGCAGAGCGCACCGCGCTCCCCGCAGTGCACGATCCGGCTCGATGGCATCGCCGCAGCGAATGGTTGATCACGGCGCTCACCGGTTATGGAAGGTCCCTTGCCGCGTCCATGGAGCGGGCGGCTCCGCTCGCCAGCTTTCTCGACGAAACCGAACACTTGGGCCGGGTGCCGCACGTGGCGCTCTACTGGCTTTGGAGCCATTTTTTCGCCGACAACCGCCACGAGCTCGAGGTGACCTTGTCCCTGACGGAGCCTTGCCAGGCGGAGTTGGTGGCGGCCACCCGGGCCTGGATGACCGACTGGATCGGCGGTCGGGCCCGCCGGCTGGCGGGATGGGAGCCCAGCCAGTTGGCGGGGCTCGTCGAACGGGTGTCGGCCCTGGCGCCGGTGCAGCTGTTCGGCCCCGACCGGCGGCGCACGGTCATCGCCTCCCGATCCGCGGCCATCGACGCCCGAGAGGCCGATGCCCGCCTGCGGGCGCCCCTGGAGGAGGCGGTTCGAACCGAGCCAGACGTCCAGCGGGTTTTGGGGTTGCTCGACCACCTGAGCCGGGGCGGAGCGGTGCCCCCCGGACCGGGCCCGCGTGGGGAAGATCCGGTGCGGGCCATGGAGACCGTGGCCGACCTGATCGACGACCGGTTCGAACCCTGGGTGCTCCGGCGTCTCGAGCGGGCCGCCCTCTACAACGACGGACACCAGGAAGCGTCTTGGGGGTTGGTGTTGGCCTGGTCCGCGTTGGCCAAAAGCTTCGATCGTTTCGAAAGAGAGCTCGCCCGAATCGGTACCGATCGCTTCGGTCCGCGACGGAAAGCCGAGCTCTATCGGGCGTACGGCCGCTTCACCGACTCCCGCGCCACCGAGCGTCTGCATAGGGCAGCCCGACGGTGGCTTGCCGAGGTCGACGACTGGATTCGGATGGAGCCGGTGGAGGCGGTGGAGCAGCTTCTCGCCCGGGATGCCCTGGAAACCCACGAATTCATCGCGAATCTGCTCGAGTCGGCGAGCTTTTCGTTCGCCAACGTGTCCGTCTGCGTCGAAGCGGCCCGGGCGGCAGGCAGGCTTCGCAGCAAGCGGGCGGTTCCCGGTCTGCGGCGGGCGGTGCGGGAACGTCTGGGCCGTATCGGAGACGGCGGTCGGGCCGATGTGTGCTCGGCCCTGTACACCGTCGAGGGTCGGGAGGCGTTCAGCGGGTTCGAGGGACCGGTGGAGCAGGCGCGGCGATGCTGGGAAGGGGCTGCCGACGAAGACGACGGTTGGAGTCATCAGCAGGATCTCGGTTGCCTGATGGCCGGGGCCCTGCCCAGCGCGCCGGAACATCGGCCTTGGGTCGAGTTGACCGAGGCGTTGATCCGGGAAGTGGGCGTCCGGCTGTTGCCTACCCGGCGGCCCGGGCCGGAGACGGTGGCGGTGGCTCGAGCGCTGGTCCAGGCCGTTCGCCGGGCCGAGCACGTGGGTTTGGCTCGGCAGTTGGGCCGCTGGAAGGGCGAAGGGCGGTACCCCTCCTTGGCGGCGGAGCTGGAGCGTCTTCGATCCGAAATGTGACGTTCCGGGGGGAGGCCGAAACCACCGGTTTCAGAATCGAAATTCGAACGGGCCCAGGGCGCGGTCCGGTTGGGGCGTGGAGTTTTCGGAGATGGCCACGCCGGTGGCGACCGCCGCCCCCGCCACGGCGGCACCGCCCGCCACCCACCACACCCATCTCGGAATCTTCGGGCCCCGCCGCTCGGGGCGGGCCAACGGGACATAGATCGGCTGAGGGCGCCCGACCGCGGCCACCACCTGCCCGTCTTCGGTGGTGAGCTCGACCGTGACGGGGACCTGACGGGCATCGTCCGAGGGCCGTGCCGCAAAGCCTTGCGCCAAACCAGAGTCCGCCTCGTGATTCACTTCGAGCGATTCCATTCGACTGCTTTGTTCGATCTGCATGCGGGCGCCGCGCACCAGTCGGCCGGGATCCGGACCGAACTCGACCCGAACGTTCAAACCATCGACGCCATCCTGCGTGGCGGGCAAAAGCGTGATCCGCCCTACGCGCAGGGGCCGGGCGGGTGCCAGGCGTTCTCGCTCGGCTCGCCAGACGGTCGCCACCCAGGGCAAGGGATGGGCCGAGCTCAGGTCGGGTTGCAAGGTCAGGGCTTGAATCGCCCGCTGAACCGCGGCGGCGCTGCGACCCTGCATCCGCGCCAGCCCCGACTGCAGCTCTCGGATCCTGGCCAGCTCGGCAGGCGAAGCCGCCGAGCTCGACGCTTCGGTCAAGGCTGCCTCGGCGGTATCCAGCCGCAGCCGAAGAAGAGCGTCCACCGCCTCTTCGAGCGGATCGGAGATCGGGGGTACGAAAGGGCCGGGGCTGGCCGATTGGGCCTTCCACGCGGTGCGGGTCGCCGCTCGGGCCAGGGCCGGGTCGTCCGCGTGTTGCGCGGTCAGGGCCAGGGCCAACCGGATCTGGCGGCGTTCCTGCTCCAAGGTTTCCTCGATCGGTTTCAGGTCGACGGGCTGGGCGCCCGGGGCCCGATAGCCCTCGGGTTGGGCGCGCCGGGTCTCGAGGGCCGACAGCTTCGATCGAACGGCCTGCAGGCTCTTTCCCCAGCGTTCGAGTTCGGCTTCGCTGGGCCACTCGGGCGCAGGCGTGATCCGGTGCCGGATCCGAAATCGGCGCAGCACCCTCCGGCCGCGACGGAGTTCGACGGTCATCCGCAGGCGGCCGGTCTTCAGATCCTGCAGGCCCACCCGGTAGGTCAGGGCGCGGCCTCGTCGATCCAGTCGAGGAGGCGCGAGCAGAGCGACCGGCCCGTCGGCGTCGAGCCCAGAAGTGACCACTTCCACGTCCTCGGCTCGCCGGGGACGCCGGCGCAGGGGAAGCTTCACGTCCACCGGGCGCGGGACCGGCACTTCGAGGACCGGTGCAAAACGGACGGGCCGGGCAAAGTCCGGCAGCGCGGTGGCCTCGGCCGGCAGGCTCCCGGCCCCCACCCACACGGCCAGGAGGGCGAGACGGGCGGCATACGGTCTTGGCGGACTGGGCCACCGGCCGAGGCACGGGCGTTCGGACACCGGGGCTCGAGAGCGCGGGTTGCGGGGGAGCGCGTCTCGGAAGACCCTCACGACCGGGAGCATGCAGCGACTGTCCCGCGAGACGAAAGGCCCCCGAGTCCTGCGGTGGGGGAGGCTTTGGGCCCGCGTGGCCCTGGGGTGGGTCCCTTCCCTCGTTGCCGGGGGCTTGGGGATCGGCTGTGGCGGGCCAGAGGTGGTGTTTCGTCCGGTGGAGGTCGACGTACAGGGAGTGAACCCCGCAGTCGCGGCCCTGGAGGTCCGCTTCGTCGCCGGCGGCGGCGTCGACTGTCGAGATGTGCGCGTGGACAATGTGACCACTTTTTCTCCCACGTTTTCGGCCCGTTGGACCCCTGCCATGTCGGATCGAAGTCTCTCTCTGCCTCGGACGGATGCGGGAGAGGGGACCCTTTTGGTCTTCACCGAAGACGCAGATGGTGCGGTATTGCAGGTGGCTTGCCAGCAGCTCGACTACGCCAGCGTGGAGTCGCCCGAGGTGGTGGTTCGGCTGAGCGCCGCGGAATGACCGGCCGCGGAAGTGCCTCTCGGCTTTGATTCGGCTCGGCGTCGTGCGAGCGTCGCCCGCGTGGAGGCCTTCGGCCCGTTTCGCCTACACCGGTTGTTGGGACGGGGAGGCATGGCGGAAGCCTTCATGGCCGACCGCCGGGATCAGCCCGAGCCGACTTTCGTGTTGAAGCGCATGCGGCCGGACTTCGCCCGGGTGGAAGCGTACGAACGTCGTTTCGTGTTCGAGGCGCAGGTCGCTTCTCGCGTCGTTCACAGAAACCTCGCGCGTTTCCGTGAATTCGGTCGGGTCGGACACTGCTTTTATCTGGCGATGGACCGCGTGCGCGGTCGATCCCTTCATCGGATACTCGAGCGAATCTTTCGAAAGGGCATGGTGCCGCCGCTTCCGGTTGCGGTGCATCTCGGCGTCGGCGTGCTCCAAGGCTTGTCGGCGCTGCACTCCGTCACCGACGAAGAAGGCCACTTGCGCCCGATCTTGCACCGGGACGTGACCCCGAAAAACGTGCTCGTCGACCTGGAAGGCGAGTCCGTCCTGATCGACTTCGGCATCGCGAAAGACGTGTACGGGCCTGCGATCACCCAACCCGGACAGGTGGTGGGCACGGCCCGCTACATGGCTCCGGAGCATCGTCGAGCGGAGTTCCTCGACGCTCGGGCCGACGTCTTCAGTGCCAGCGTCATCCTGTTCGAATTGTTCACCGGCACCCACCCGTGGCCGCCGCAGCAGAGCGTTCGGGAGCTTCTGTGTACCGTCTTCGATCCGCCCGAGCTGAGCGACGAGGTGCGTGCCCGCGTTCCGGAATCAATGCTGCAAGTGCTGTTGCAGGGCCTCGAGTGCGATGCGGAGCGGCGTTTCGAAGATGCGGGCGCCATGGCTCGGGCACTGGCGGAGGCTGGTGCCGTGGATCGAGACGAAGGCCCTCAGCAGGTGGTCGAATGGATCGACAGCCTCGGCGTGTCGCTCGACGAGGAGCTGGCGGAGCCGGTGATCGACCACATGCCGGCCGAGGGGAGCGGGTCCGCGGACGTGCGGGTCTTTTGGACGTCGTCGGGGTTCGTGTCGTCCGACGGCTCGACGTCGGGCGCTCGGGCTGGCCCGGCTGCCCTTGCCGAGGGCGACGCTCAGGTGTTGGCGGTGCCGCCCCTGCCACCGCGCCGAGACGCGTCTTTGGGGGGCCAGCGAACCGAAGACATGGTTCAGCATCTGCGCCGGGGGCGGATGCGGCGGGCCGCCGTGGTCGCCTTGGGACTGCTCGGGTTGGTGGCCCTGGTCGGTTTGGGGCTGGTTCTCGGGGGCCGGCCGGCAGATTGATGGGCGCCCCACGGGCTGGGACCCGACGCCCTTGGGGACCCGGCGCCGGTTCGGTAGCATGGACGCGTTGAAAGATACGGCCTTCAGCGTCGACATCGCGGGCCTGCTCGAGGCGCTGACCCAACAGTTTCCCGAGCCGCTGCTGTGCGTGCGGGAACTGGTGCAGAATGCAGCGGACGCGGGGGCTTTGCACATCGAGGTCGAGGCTTCATTCGACCCGAATCGAGGCCTGCTTCGGCTCGCGGTGCGAGACGACGGACGAGGCATGGGTTCGGCCGAAATCGAAGGGTATCTGACCATCGGCTTCTCCGAGAAGAGGCCGGATCAACATCGCGGGCGTTTCGGGATCGGAAAGCTGTCGCCCTATGCCCTCGGCATCGAGCGGATGACGGTGCGGACGTCCAACGGGCAGCAAGCCCATCGATTGACCTTCGACCGGCACGGTTACGGAAAGGTGGCGGCCGAGGCACACCCCGGTCCCCGTGGGACCGAAGTCCGCGTCTACAAGCGCACCGACCGGGCCGAAGCCGAGACCTTGGCGCGCCGTACCTACGACCTGGTGAAAGAGCACTGCGACAAGCTGCCGGTCGAGCTCCGGGTGAACGGGACCCGCATTTCCGCCGCGAACACTTCGCCAGGCCGATACGGCTGCAGCTTCGAGTTTTCGGGCGGATGGGGGACCTTGCAGATCTCTGCCGAGCCCAGCTTTCGGCTGCTGAGCGGAGGCATCCTGCTCGAATCTCGCAGCCCGATCCTCGGTGACTTGGTGGGCTATGAGCTCGACTGTTCCGAATTGGCCCCCACCTTGAGTCGCAACGCGGTTCGGCGAGACGGGGCCTTCGAAGCCTTGGTGCGAACAGCCCGAGCCGAGCTGCCCCGACTCACCGAGATAGCGGTCGATTCGTTGGAGGCGCGCGTTCGCCGACTTCGCCAGCACGACCTGGCGGTGGAGCGGGCCCTGGACGCCGACGACCGGGCGGCTGTCGACTGGTTGCGGGCTCGAGTCATGGAGCCGGATCTGGAGCTGGACCCGAGATTGCGGCGGGCTCCGGTGTTCGAAACAGCGGACGGAGGCCTCGTCTCGGTGGAGGAGGTTCGAAAGAACGTACCCGTTCCCGTCAGTCGAGTGCCTCGAACGCGAGAAGAGTTGTTCGGCTACGTCGATCGGGGCGTACCGGTGCTGCTCCTTTACCGAGATGTGGAAGACTTCTTGTCCCGGCAGGGGATCGACACGGTCGAAGTGGACGACCTGGACATGGGGTCCGAAGTCGACCGAGCATCCTACTCGGCGGGAGAAGCGGCGTTGGTTCGCAGCTTTTCCCGCGATCCCCAGGCCTCGTCCCCTCGGGCCCGCTCCGGCGGTTCGGGGGTGTGGTTCGCCGCGGCTGGCCTGACGGGCGTGTTGGCCCTCGGTGCGCTGACCTGGGCGGTTGGATGGACGTCGGACGAACCGGTTGCGGCCCGGATGTCCGAGGGGGGGCCTGCGCCCGACCGCTCGGAGCCTTTGTTCGTCGACAGGACGGTCGCGGCGTCTCGGCGCTCCTCGGAAGGGTCGCCACCGCCCGCCGCTGGGACCCCCTGGGCCCGTGAGCTGCGGCTCGGCGGCGCCGTGCTCTGTCTGGCGCTCGCCTGGGGGTTGAGCTGGAGGTTTCTGCGAACCGGTTCCACCGCAGGCCGGGCGGGGCGGACCGACCCGTCGAGGCCTCTGGTGCGGCGACCCAAGCGGCGTCTGAACGTGTGGTGGCAAGCGATGCGTCACCCCAAAGACTACCTGGTGGCGCGGTTTTGGAGCCGCGACGAATCGGCCCGGACCCCGCCCATCACGCCGGACGGCTATCGGGAGCTCTCCCCGGAGCAGCACGAGGTTTGTGCGGATGTCCGTCTCGACCTGGATGCCTTGGCTGTGGGCTTCGTCGACCTGCGAAGCGCGGAAGGTGCGGAGCACGAGGGGAGGCAGCTCGTCCTTAGAGGGGGAAAAGTTCTTTTGAATAGAAATCATCCCACCGTTCGAGACTTGATTCGCCTCGCCGAACGAGATCGGACCCGTTCGCGCATGCTCCTCGAGTGCTTGTTATCGACCGATCCCGTTCTTGCGAAGGGCATCGATCCTCGGCAGATGGAGTGGGAGCTGCTGAGTCGCTGCCGTTCGTGGGTCGCTCGGAGTCGGTCCTGAAGGGGCCTGCCCGGGTCCATCGTTCAGGCAGAAGAAGAGACCGAGATGGCGACGGAAGACGGACGAGGGTTGGATGATTCGATGGAGGCGGACTTCGAGCCACTTCAGGTCGAGTCCGCATCCGAAGGGCCCGCCGAGGGTGCACCCCTGTACCGCGCCGATTCGCAGCGGGTGCTGCAGCTGTTGTCCTCTCACCAGTTCGAAGATCCCTGGCTCGCGTTTCGGGAGCTCTACGCAAATGCGCTCGATGCGTGTCGGCGTCAGCCCGATGGCCGGATCGATGTTCAGGTCCACCCCCAGGGCTGCGTGATCGAAGACCGAGGGGCCGGTTTCGATGCCGAAGCCATCGAAGCGCTCACCACCTTGGGTCGATCCACGCGAAGAATGGAAGACGCGGTCGGTCGTTTCGGAATCGGTTTCGTTTCGGTGTTCGCTCCCGAGCTCGGAGTTCGCGAGGTGGAGGTGCTCGCGTCTCGGTCCGACGCGGACGGGGGTGTCCGCTTCTCGTTCGTACCGGGCGTGGGCGGAGGCGTGCGGCTCGACGTCGAGAACGTGCCCAGGCCCCGCCGGCGGGGCACCCGCATCGAGGTTCGTTTCGATCCGAACCGGGCACCCACCGACCGCGTGACCCGCATCCGCCGCGTGCTGTCGGAACATGCCGGCTATGCCGGGGTCGAGACCTACCTGGATGGGCAGCGCCTGGGCCGGGATTTGGACGACTTCGTGTCGGACCAGCTGCGGGCATCCAAGCGCTCGTCTGCCGAGCGGCAGATCGTGACCTGCTCCACCGTTCGGGGACCGCTCGGGGTGGCGGCGGTGGACCCGACCCGCCGAGAAAGCTCTTTTCATGTCGTGCAGCGCGGTCTGTTCGTCTGCGACGTGTCGATCCCTCGGTCGGTCGGAAAGCCATGGATCCGGGGCGTTTATGGGGCTGCCTACGCCGACGGGCTCGAGCTCGTGGCGAGCCGAAATGGCTTCGTTCGAGACGCACGTTTCGAGCGCTTCATGCGCGAGCTGCAGCGGCTTCATTCGGAGGCTTGCTATCGTCTGGTGCAGTACTACGAGTCCTCCCGCGACGCATACGCCCGCGTCATTCTGGTCGACGCGATTCGCCGCGGACTCAAGGCATCCACGCCGGAAACCCTTTTGGCCGAGGCCGATGATCTGTTTTCTTCGGCGGTCGTGAGAGCCCCGCTGTTTGTCGCCTGGGGGGAACGCGAGCTCCATTCGTTCGAAGCGTTGGTCGACGCCAGTCGCCGCGGTACCTTCGTGGCTCAGTCGTTTCGACCCGTAGGTAGCGAGCCCGGGCCGGTTTATCGGGCTCACGACTCCATCGAGCGTGACATCTTTCGACGTTTGAGTGGAATGAAGGACATGCCTGCGGCGGCGCGGGCCGAGCCGGTGGCGCGGCCCGGGTGGTGGTCGCGCCTGTGGGACCGTCTTCTTTCCGGTCCGCGCGCCGAGTACTCTTTGTTTCAAAACCACGTAGGCCGGGAGCATGTGGCTTCGGACGTCTTGGAGCTGTTGGACGCCACCGAGCGGTTTCTGGCCGAGCCCGAAGTGGCCCAGGCTGTCGAGCGGCTCCTGCCGGGGGCCCTACCTCGACTCGGGCTCGGCCGGTCTCGGAACGTGTTCGGGCCCGTCGCGGCTTATCGCAGCGGCGAGATCCGCTTCAACGTCGAGCACCGGGTCATCCGAAAGCTTGCGGGGACCGGCAGGCCGGACCTGGCCGTGCGGGCGCTGCTTCCGGTGCTGGCTCACGAGCTGGCCCATGTGTGCCACGAGCTTCACGACCTCAACTTCTACCGCACCTCCCGCCTGCTGCTCCGAGCCCTGGCCAGCGCGGCGGCCTCGGTGGATGCCCGGGTCAGCCTGGACCCCACCTCCTCCGTTCTCCGTACGTCGGACCCCGAACCTTCGTGGTACTGACCGGCCGGTGTCGAAGCTGATCCCTGTGACCCCGGGCGTGGCGCGCGTCGCCGCGGACACGTTCGGATCGGTGGAGGCGGCGCGATCGTCCATGGACCGGGGGCGCCATCGGTCTGGGATGGACGGTCTGGAGCACCGGGTCATCTCGATCAGCGACCTGCATGTGGGCGTGGGAACCGATCCGCTCACGGGCCATGCAGACGTGACCGACGACTGGCGCCCTCTGCAGCAGATCCAGCTGTTTCGGCTCCTGGGCCGGCAATGGGCCCGCGCCGCGGGTGATGATCCGAGCCTGGCGAAGCTTTCGGATCTACAGAGTCCATCAAACGTGGATCGAGACACCGTCCGACGTGCTCCGCAGCCGGACTACCAGCTGACCCTCAACCTCAACGGCGACGTTTTCGAGCTGATGCAGGCCACTCAGCCCCGCGCCGGGCATCCGTTTCCAGATGGCTTCGACGGAGGCGGGCCGCGGACCACACCGGCCAACACTCTGGTGAAGCTGAATCAGATTTGGCAGGGCCAGCCGGAATTCTTTCAGACCTTGGCACTTCACCTGGCCTTGGGTCACCATGTGGATTTCTTGCCTGGAAATCACGATCGAGATCTTTGGAACGATCTGGTCTGGTCTGGGCAGCTGGAGGTGGACGGAAAAGAACTGCTTGGAATGGAGTCCATTCTTCGGAGTGAAATGAAAGGATTCGGCCTCACGGATCGTGAAGCCGATTCTGCCCTCGAACGGGTTCGCCGCTTGCCATTCGCAGTATACGGGGACAGCTGGTTCGACCACGGTCATCACGAGGATCCCTTCAACCGAACCCGCCGGCCTTACCGTGAGGTCTTGGGAGATACCAAGCCCCATGACGAAATGCCGCAAGCGTTCGGAGACTATGGTGTTCGGGACGGATATGATGCCCTGGAGCGGAAAGTTCCGAGCCTGACCGAGCGATACCACGATCCTCGGGCCTTCCTCGACGCAGCCTGGCAGGCACCCCAGTCCCTCGTCGGCGCGGTTCGCGGTTTTTTGAAGGCGACGCAAAAACAGTACCACGACTCCAGTGCGGAGGCGGACGCGGCCACGAGGCTGGAGGATGCGTCTTCGCTGGTAGACGCCATGCCCGAGATCGTGGACATGCTCAACCAGCATCGGCCCCCGGAAGAGCGACTGACGCCCGACCAGGTCAAAACCGGCTTGCAAAATATCGAAAAGGCGACGGCAACGCCCCTGTACAGCATGCTCGGGTCTGGTGCGAACCTCTTTCGACGGATCGGCGCGCTGTTGAAGGCCCAAAAGCAGACCCACGAGTCCCACCGGGAACGTAAGCTCGACGCCCTGTTCGAGCAGTTTGGCATTTCGAACCTGGTCCAGGGCCACACCCACGAAGCCGCAGATCAGAGCTTCGTGAACGCGGACGGGCATCGATTGCGCTACGTCAACACCCACACCTGGATGGACCAGTCGGGCCGACTCGGGCCCGTGAGCGCGACCTGGGGCGAGAATGGGCGGGGCGTGAAGGTGTTGGACATCGGAAAAGACTCGGACGGGCGCGTGTGGTCACGGGGCCGGCTCGGGGTGGTGCGCGACGCCACCGGTGAGGTCACTCCGGGTACCTTGATCGAATCGATTCCCGAGGTGTCGGACAAAGAACTCGAACGGGCCAGAGTGATATTCGAAAAGTCGAAGCGTGGAAGAAATCGCGACGGGCCGGTGTGGAAACAGGCGCCCTTGGGCGAGGGGCGTAGACGGAAAGTCTGACCGGCCGTGACGGATGGTTTCCGCCGCTGAGGTCGTGGTCATTGCTCGAAGTGTCCGTTTCGTCCCGCGGAACGCCGTTTTCGGATCCTTTGACGCAGCTGTGGGGTCTTTTGACCCGGGGCTCGCCATGGGTTTTGACGGTTTCGGGTCGCGCCCGCCACGAAGAGGGGGAGGCCGGGATCTCGCCGGTCGCTTCGGATGAACCATGGTGGTATCGGCGCTGCTCCTGTGTGCAATGCGGCTTTCGATGTCGTCGGCCGGCGACGAAGCGTTCGGAGAGTCCGCGCTCCGTGAGGCCCTCGGGGTCTTGCAGGTGGCAGGGGTCGACCTTCGTCGCGATGCCGTAGACTTGGACCTACAGCCGGGTCGGGGCTGGACACTCATCCTCCACACCGACACGGGTCAGGTGCGAGCACTCACGGGAATCGAGCTGCCGCGGGACCCGGCGCAGGCCCGGATGCGCCTGGTGGCCGGGCTTCGGCGGCTCCTGGGGCCGTTCCAATTCGAGCCGGCCGAAGGGGACGCTCTTTCCCGGTCGGAATCGGAATCGGAATCGGGATCGAGGGGACGAAGGGTCGCGATCGCAGCGCCGCCTCCGTCCGCGGGCCCAGATGGTATCGGGGGACGGCTCGCGGCGGAGATCGGCAGCGGCTTGCTCGGTGCCGTGGTCGGCATGGCGGGCGGTGCGTTGATTCAGCTCGGGCTGTCGAGCGCGGCGGACTGTTCGACCTCGTTTTCCGACCGGCTGAGATTCTGTGACTTCGAGACGGTGGGAATCGCCGGCGCCGTCGGCAGCGTGTTCGGGATCGCTGGCGGCGTGGCGCTCGGGGGGCAATGGAGTGGGGGTCGAGGCCACTTCGGTTGGTCGCTGCTCGGGGCGCTGACCGGGGCAGGACTGGCTGCGCCATTCTTGGGTATGGCGGTGGATGAAGACCTGAGACAGGGCGGCGCAGGGCCGCAGATCGCGGGCGTCTCGGTCCTGATGGGCGTTCTTTCCATCGGCGGGAGCGTCGCGTTCTACGAGTTGTTCGCGGATGGGGGCTCTCCGCCGGAGGCCTCGGTCTCTTCAAAAATGGAGAATGGTTCTTTGGAATGGATGCCTTCGTTTTCCGCCGGGGTGGGTGGTGCTTCCATCGGAATCGCAGGGAGGTTTTGACGTGTACGCAGTCACGATAATCGCCGTGCTCTTCACGGTAGGTTCTACCGAGTGGACGACCAAGGAGCTGGAGCATGCGGTGGTCGAGCAGTTGCGGGGGGATGGCGTCGAGCTTCCGCCGCGCATGCTGAAGGTCCATGCCCGCGCGGACTCCAGTGCCGGTTCGGGCTGGCGGATCTTGCTCCGATCGGACGATGGAGAGCGGCGCTGGCGCGATGTGGAGTCATTGCCGCGGGGGCTTTCGGCGGCCGCGACCACGGTTCGGATGGTGGTTTTGGAGCTCCTGGCCCCAGTTCCTTCGATATCCGTCGGGGGCTGCGTGGCGGCGCCGGAGCGGAGCGAGACGGTGCGGGTGCGGTCCCGGTCGGGGGCTGCGTGAGGGCGGCCGTCGGAAGGCGCCGCAGTCCATGGAGACCTGCGTGGGCTGCGGTCCTGGCGGTCTGGCTGGTTTGGGGCGCAGTGCCCCGTCGGGCCGCCGCAGAGTCGGGAGGCTACGCGGGGGCCCTGGCCGGGATTGCCGGGGTCGCCTTGGTCGGCGCTTGGGACGTGGGATTGTTGACCATGGATCTGGTGGCCGACGTCCGAGGGCGGCCGATCGACCGGGGTTGGGCCTTCGTGGAGTTCGGGACGGGTTTGGCCCATGTGGGCGTGGGCGCGGGGCTTTTGGCGACCTACTTGTCCGACGAAGGGGCGGTCGGGGCTTTGGCCTTGTCGATGCCGCTGTTGGGCGTGGGAACGTGGTTGGGCACCCACGGGGCGATCTCGGCCTTCGGCCTCCGGAGGACTCCGCGAGCCGTTCGCCCCAATCGAGCGCTGGAATGGACGCTCGTGACAACGTCCGGCGTGCTGGCTGGTTTGGCGACGGGGTTTTGGATCTCGGCGCTCACCGAGCAGGAGGCCCAGCTCGGTTCGGACACGGGGTTCGTTTCGGAGAGGAAGGACCGGCACGCCGCGCTGGCGGGCGTCCTGTCCGCCTCGTCTTTCGCACTGGGCGTCACCGGCGGCATCCTGTTCCTCACGGCGAAGCGGAAACCGCCTCGGATCGGCTTCAGCCCTCTGGTCCTTCCGGAAGGCGGCGGCCTCTCCCTCGCCGGCAGCTGGTAGCCCCCTGCGAAAACGTGGGGTGGCACCTTTTGGGGGGGCTCGCTCC
>DAPKRQ010000226.1:0-37852 GCA_031800475.1 Myxococcales bacterium LLY-WYZ-16_1 | reverse complement strand
ATGCCGTGGTCGAAGGCCACCAAGCTCGCGCCGTGAGCCACCCGGGTCCCGTCGCCGATCCGGATCCCCCGGGCCCCGCCGTCCAGGTGGACGCCCACGTTGAGGCTCACGTCCGCATCCAGCTCCACGGGACCGTGCACGAAACAGCCGGCGGCCACGTAGCTCCGGGGTCCGATCCGGACGGTCCGACCGGGCTCGGCGAAGATCCGGGCCTCGGGGG
Organism: Myxococcales bacterium LLY-WYZ-16_1; assembly: GCA_031800475.1. Lineage (GTDB taxonomy): Bacteria > Myxococcota > Kuafuiibacteriia > Kuafuiibacteriales > Kuafuiibacteriaceae > Kuafuiihalomonas > Kuafuiihalomonas phototrophica. The sequence continues at coordinate 37,632 of DAPKRQ010000226.1, read as the reverse complement.
CCACGAAGGCCTCTGGATCGACCTCCACCGTTTCGAGGGCCATCAGGCGCTCTCGGATTCGAGCCTGCCAAGCCCGGGCCCACGCCTGATGGACCGGCTTCAGGCGAAAATACAGCCAGGGCATGTGCGAAAGCCGGCGTCGGTGCTGGACCCGGTGGCGCCGGTCTCGGTCGGTCCCTTCGCTCATTCCGAAGCCTCCTCTTCGCGCCGCAAGCCGACCGGATCCACCGACAGCGGCAAGGCCCGCAGCCCCACCTGCTCGGCGAGCTCGGGCACGCGGGACCGATCCGGAAGCCAAGCCACCGCCACGTCACCGCCGCCGGCACCGGCGGGCTTGGCCGCCCCCCCGAAGGCCTCGGCCCCATCCATCAACCGCCGGCAGGGTTCGGTCACCACCGGGACCCCCGCGTCGTGGCCGAGCCCCTCCATCGCCCGGCCGAAGGCCCGCACCCGATTCAGCCAAAGACCGGCATCGGCGCTTCGGTACGCCGCCACTCCCGCTCCCGCCAGGTCGGCCAGCTCCTGCACCCACCGGTTCCAGCTGGGCGCAGCCCGGCAAGCCCGAATGAAGCTCGAGGTCTTGGCCGAAGGGCCCAGGTGGAAGATCGCCAGATGGAGCCCGGGGATTTCGGACGGCAGCGCTTCGACCGGACCGGGCTGGTACGCGCAGGCCAAAACCCCTCCCCGATACGCCGCGCACACGTCGACCCCGCTTCCTTTGCCCCGGGCCGCCGCCCGATGCCCTTCGAGCGCCACCCGGTACACGGTCTCGTCGGTCCGCCCCCGCAGCAGCGCCGCCGCCGCCACCGCCGATGCGGCCGAGGAGCCGAGGCCCAGCTTGTTCCGGCGGGGCCCCCGAAAGCCGTCGGTGTCGATCTCCAGCCCGCCGCCGTGGGTGGCTCCCAACGCTTCCGCGGCCGTTCGGACCGACTGGACCACCGGCGACTCGCGACCCCGGCGTGGCACTCGGCGGCCGACGGCCCGTGCGGACACCGCCGCCACCATGGCGGGTGCCCCCTCCAAGACGGCGTACTCCCCGAGCAGCAGGGCTTTGCCCGGTACGGAAACCTTCACGACGTCCGGTCCAGCCGCTCTGCTGGGCCGCCCGCCCGAGCCCGGATCAGACGGGTCCCCGGAAGGTCACGAAGCTCACGCTCGACCCTGTCCAGGTGTTCGCTCGGAGCGAACGCGACCACGTGGGGGCCGGCGTCGATGGTGAAGAACGTGGGTACGCCCGAGCTGCGAAGCCCGCGAACCCGGTCGACGGCGGCCAGCGTGTCGGGTCGCCAGTACAGAAGGCCCGGTCGCGCCGCCATGGCGTTGGCGTGCATGGCCAGGGTGTTGCCTTCGGTGATGTCGGCGAGTCGCTGCAGATCTCGGTCCCGCAGCGCCTGCTCCGCCGCTGCGAGGTCGGCGTCGACTTGCCGGATCCACGCGTCGTGGTAGGGGCTGGTGCGTCGGGTGTGTTCCATACCATCGGTGCTTCCGACGTCTTTTTGGTGATCGTCGACGACGACCACTACCGCACCCAGTTCGAGTCCCACGTCTTCGAGCGGCTCGGCCCAGCCTTCACGATGCATTCGTACGAATCCACCAAATATCGAACGGGCCGCACTGCCCGAGCCGTGCCGCGCCCACTCGGAAAGGGTCTTCGGATCGGCCTCGATTTCGAGGGCGGCCGCCCCCGCCACCGTCAGAGCCGCGAAGCCCGACGCGCTGGACGCGAGACCGGCCCCGGTCGGGAACAGGTTGTGCGAGACGACGCGCAGTGGGGGTCGCTCCTCGCGGCCCGCCTTCTGGGCGAGCAGATCCAAAAACCTCAGAGCCCGGGCCGCCGGACCGGCGTCGGCCACGGCCCCGTTCAGGACCACCTGGTCGCGCTCGGCCACTTCGACCCGCGTCTGCGTGGTCAGGGGCTCCAGCGTCAGCGACAGACTCCCCGCCGCCGGCAGGTTGTTCGCCGAGTCCCGTTTGCCCCAGTACTTGACCAGGGCGATGTTCGCGTGGGCCCTCGCCGTCGCCACGGACCTACCCATTCACTCCGACCCGGTCAGATCAACCCAAACATCGCGGGCCGAAGGTCAAGAGGCCGTGCGCTTGGGCCGAAAGGCCGCACGGAGTTCTCTTTTGCGGATCCGGATCGCGGTGGGTGTGACCTCGACCAGCTCGTCTTCGTCGATGAACTCGATGGCTTGCTCCAACGAGAAGTCCTGCACCGAGGTGAGGACGATGGCCTCGTCCTTTCCGGCGGCCCGAACGTTGGTGAGCTTCTTCTCTCGAAGCACGTTCACGTCCAGGTCGTTCTCCCGGCTGTGCTCGCCCACGACCATGCCCTCGTAGACCTCGGTCCCGGGGCGAACGAACATCTTTCCTCGGGGCTGAAGGTTGAACAGAGCGTAGGCGGTGGCCTTGCCAGACCGGTCGGCCACCATGGCCCCCGTCGGCCGCCGCCCGACGATCCCCACGTGGGGCATCCAACCGTCGAACAGGGTGAACAGGATGCCCTGCCCCCGGGTGGCGGTCAGGAACTGGCTTCGGTACCCGATCAGCCCGCGGGACGGAATCCGGAACTCGAGCCGGGTCCGACCGGTGCCGGTGGGCTGCATGGTCACCATGGTCCCTTTGCGGCGGGCCAGCTCCTCGGTCACCGTGCCGATGAAGTCGTCGGGGACCTCGATGGTGGCCCGCTCCACGGGCTCGAGCATCTGACCATCTTCCTCTCGCAAGACCACTTGCGGCTTCGACAGACCCATCTCGTAGCCCTCCCGGCGAAGCTGCTCGGCGAGCACCGCCAGCTGAAGCTCGCCCCGGCCCGCCACCTCGAAGGTGTCCGGGGAGTCGGTGTCGTGCACCCGGATCGAGACGTTCTGGGCGGCGGCCTTCTGCAGCCGCTCCCTGATCTGGCGGGAGGTGACGTACTTGCCATCGCGCCCAGCGAGAGGAGACGTGTTCACCGAGAACATCATCCGCAGGGTCGGGGGGTCGACCTCGATGCGCGGAAGAGCCGGCGTCTCGGGATCCCCGACGACCGTGTCTCCGATTCCGACCGCCTCGATTCCCGCGAGCGCCACGATGTCGCCAGCTTCGACCTGCTCCATCTCTTGTCGCTTCAGGCCCTCGAAGGCGTAGAGCTTGGTGATCCGAGCCTGAACCTTCTCGTCGTCTTTTTTGAGCACCCAGGCCGGTTGACCCTTGAGCAGACGGCCCGCCACGACGCGACCGATGGCCACCCGCCCGACGTAGTCGTCGTATTCGGTGTTGGCGATCAGCGCCTGCAAAGGAGCCTCGGCTTCGGCCTGAGGCGGAGGCAAATGGTTGACGATGGTCTCGAACAGTGGCTTCAGGTCCCGCGATTCATCGTCGAGAGAGCGCTTGGCCACGCCGTCTCGACCGATGGCGTAGACCACCGGAAACTCCAGGGCGTCCTCGTCGGCGCCCAGCTCGATGAACAGGTCGTACACCTCGTCCAGCACCTGTTCGGGTCGGGCGTCGTTGCGATCGATCTTGTTGATCACCACGATCGGCGGGAGCTTCGCTTCGAACGCCTTCGACAGGACGAAGCGGGTCTGGGGCAAGGGGCCTTCGGCGGCGTCCACGAGCAAGAGCACTCCGTCGGCCAGGGTCAGGACCCGCTCCACCTCGCCTCCAAAGTCGGCGTGGCCCGGCGTGTCGAGGATGTTGAGTTTGGTGTCTTCGAACATGACCGCCGTGTTTTTGGCCATGATCGTGATGCCCCGCTCGCGCTCCTGGTCGTCGCTGTCCATCACTCGATCGACCCGGGCTTCGTTCGAACGGAAGATGCCCGACTGAGAGAGCATGGCGTCCACCAAGGTCGTCTTGCCGTGGTCGATGTGGGCCACGATGGCGAAGTTGCGGATCGCCGCTGGGGAGTCGGAGCTGGACATGGGTTGTGCGCGCTTTGAAGGGTGGAGCCCCCGGCGTCAAGCTGGAAGGGCGGTCCGCGGCGCCGCCGCCTCAGATGAGACCGGCCCGGCGTCGCAACCACCATTCCGCGCCGAGCAGCCCCACCAGCAGGAACAACCACGGAACGTCGTCCCACAGGGGGATCTGCCGGGATCGGTCAACCTCGACCCGCTGCTCGGTCTCGAGGGGAATCTCGTCGAAGGGCTCCGTCACCGTGCGAAAGGTTCCCCCACTGGCATCGGCCAGGGCCCGCAAAATCTCCGGTCGGGGAAAGGGATCTCTGCGTTCGCGGTCCGTGGGCTCCACGATCACGGGCTCGGCCGCCTCCCCCACGGGCCCGTCTTCGGTCCGAGCCCGAGCTTTCAGCAAGTAGGTGCCCGGAGCCACGTCGGAGAAGGCGAGACTCGCCCTGCCTTCTTCGTCGGTCGTTCGGTCCGCCGCCCGACCCTCCGGGACCGGGCCGTCCACCGATTCGCCGGCCACCGGCACCAGTTCCACATCGACCCGCGCTTCGGCCAGTCCACCGTAGTCCAGGGCCAGCACCCGGACGTCGGCCTCGACGGGTTCGCCGCGGGGCAGCACCGCCCGGCGGGCGTCGACCCGAACCCGAGACAGCTCCGGGTCCCGGATCAGCCACCGCAACGCCTGATTCCAAAACCGGTCGTATTCGCGCCCCTGCCCGCCGTCGGCCACCGCCCGAAAACGCCAAAACCAGGTGGAATCGGTGGCGACGGACATGCTCCGCCCCTTTCGGACCTCTCGGATCGCCACGACCGGCGGATTCCCCGGCAGGGTCGGGTGTTCGAGCAGGGCCTCGGCTCCGGGCATGAGCCCCGAACTTCCGTTCATGCCGACCAGTTCCGGCAGGCGGCGGTACGCCCGCTCGGGCGGAGCACCCGGCTCCGCGATTCGGGTGACCGGATGCCGGCGACCTTGAGGCGTGAGCCGCGGGGTAAAGGACGCATCGTCCCAAGGAATGACCGTACCGCCGAACCCTCCATCCAAACGAACAGGCAAGACGTCTGCGATGGGTGTTCCAGCGTAATAGCCCGGCTGAAAGGACTGGTCGCCTCCGACCATCAAGAAGCTCCCGCCGTCGAGAACGTAGCGGCGGATGTTTCCGAGGTATTGCGCCATCCGATAGGGGCGGTAGGAGAAGTTCTGGTAGATGACCACGTCGAACGAGTCGAGTTCGGTGGTAAACAGCTCGTTCACGGGGAATGGGATCAGCGCCAAGTCTTCTTGCGAGGCCTTCTGGACATCGGTGGTCGACCGAAGAATGAAGAAGCTGATCAGGTCAACGTTTGGATTTCGCTCCAGTAACTCCCTCAAAAAGCGAACATCCCAAGAGGGACGCCCCGCGACCTGCAACACCCGAATGCGATCTCGGATCACCCGCATGACCAGCGAGCGTTGATTGTTGGCCGCGACGACCTCGCCGGGCTGAACCGGCGTCGAAATGGTGTAGACCTCTTTGCCAACCTCCTTCGGCTCGAATTCGAAGACGATGTTTCCCTCGCCTCCGGCGAGCTGCACGTCTTCGCTTCGAAGTACGGCACCCGACCGCTTCAGCGTCACCGGCACCGAGGCCAGCCGAAGGTTTCGTGCTTCGATTTTCACTTCGATCTGAACGGTGTTGTGAACGAAGGCGAACTCGTCGGTGCGAACGTCGGCGATGGCCAGATCTGGCCCCGTGTCGTCTTCGGCGAAGCCGACCGCGTGGATCGGCACGCCGAGCTGCTCCGCCCGGCGGCGAGCTTCTGCCGCGGTCAAGCCCTCGGTGTCGGCTCCGTCCGAGTACAGGATCACCGCGCCCAGGTCCCGGGCCTCGGCCTGCCAAGCCAGGTCGGCGAGCAACCCACCCAGGTCGGTCCGGGCATCATCGGCAGCGATCTCGGAGGGTGCCCGGTCCACCGGCTGCGTTTCGGTCCCAAAGGCAAACAGCTCCAGACTCGCCTGCTGCTCGAGCCGCGCGACCGCGGAGCTCGAACGCTCCCAATGATCCAAGACCGCCTGCCGGCGGGTGGCCGACCGGGTGGCGAGTTCCATCGAGTTCGAACCGTCGAATGCTGCGATGACCTGACTGCGCACGGGAGATACGGCCCGCAGCTCGATCCCGGGTTGGAGCACCAAGAACGCAGCCACCACCAATACGGCGGCCCGCAGGGCCAGCAACGCCCCTCTTCCGCGCACCCGTCGGACTCCCAAAGCCGACGCCACCCAAGCGACGCCCACGATCGCAGCCAAGACCCACAGCCATGGCCCCATCCATTCGCTTTGAAAGATCAGGCGCCAATCATTGAAGGGACCGGCGGACTCGGGAGCGAACCATCGAATGACAGCATCTTCCATTCGAAAGACCTCAGCGCCGGCGCCGCAGAATGAACGGCGTATGGACCAAGTCGTCCTTGTAGTCCAAGCACATGGCGTACATCGCCAGGTTGACTCCGAGCCGGAAGCTGAGCTCTCGCTGGCGCTCTCCGCCCGGCGTCACCTCGTACTCCCATCGACCGAAGGCATCCCGGGCCCAGGCCCCGCCGAGATCGTTTTGGGAATATACGACCGCGTAGCGATCCTGCAGCTTGACACCCTCGAGGTAGGGGGCCCGCAGAACCCGCCCGGCCTGACCGGACACGAGGTAGAAGGACTTGTAGAGCACGTGATCCTCGGGAATGCGCTCCAGAGGCGACCGGGGAAACAGGCGCTCCAGCGTCTGCCGCACCGATCGATCGAAGCCGAGCTCTCCGTCGGCGCGGTCGACCAACATCATTCCGCCATAGGTCAGGTGGCGGCGCACGTTCCGGACCGCTTTTTCGGACCAATCGGGCTCGGCCGAGGCCCCGGCCCAATACAGCATCGGGTGGGCGAACAGCCCACGGTCGTCTGGAGCCAGCTCGCGGGGCGACAGATGGACTTCGATGCTCGTCCGCTGGGCCACCTCCCACAGAAGCCGGCGCAGGGCGGTCGGTCGAGGCGTTCCAGACGGGCCGCGGAGCTGAGCGATCCGAAGGTCCGACGGGCCCGCCGCACCCAGGAGCGCCGGACAAGTCGCAACCGTCCCCAGCCAACGCCCCGAGGCGGTCAAAAAAGCACGGCGCGAAGCCACTGCTCGGAAGCGAACCACAGCCTGGGGGCGGAACACACGCGAATCCCCACCGACCCGTGGAAATCGCGCAGATTTCGTCCTACCGTCCCGGACGACATGCGGTGTTTCGCCGGTTTTTTCCTTTCGCTCCTCTTCGTCGTCGGCGCGCCCTCCGTCGCGCGGGCCGAAGCCGAGGCGCCCACCCTGTTGGTCTTGCCGGCCGGGGCCTTGGGCGACCGAGCCACGGCCATCCAGCTGCGGATCATGGGGGCTCTGCGGGCGGCTGGGGGCATCAACCTGGTCCACCAAAAGACCCTGTACCGGGTGGAACAGCGTTACGAGGCCCGGCTGACCTCCATGGACGCCGCGCAGCGCTTGCAGACCCTGGGTCGTGTGGTCGGGGCCGACCTGGTGCTGGAGTCGACCCTGCAGCGGGAGGACGACCAGGCCCGGTTGCAGCTGCGCGCGGTGCCGGTGGAGCGGGGCGACGAGGCCTCGGCCCAAGCGGTGACCCTCAGCGGCAAGACCTGGTTCGAGGCCTTGGACCAGGTGCCCGAGCGCCTTCCGGATCTGATCGCCCAGACCGGGCGAGGCACGTTGGCCGAAGCCCCCGAGGGGCCGATCGTCCCGGTCACGGACCAGGCCGACGCGCTGCTGGCCTACGCCAACTGTTCCGACACCCTGCTGCGGCAGCCGATGGGGGTCCGCAATCCCGTGGTGATGGACCTGCCATCCATCGAGCGGGCCAAACAGGCCTGCGCCGAGGCCCTGAAGCTGGACCGTGATTTTCCGGATGCGGTGGCGGCGACCGCCCTGGCCGAGGCCTATCTGGGCAACCAAAACCGGGCCGAGCGGCTGCTGGCCCGGGTCAAAGACGTGGACGCGTTCATCCCGACCTACTGGCTGGCGAAGTTCTGGGTGCTCAGCCGATACTACGACGCCGATCTGGCGTTGAAGACCCTCGAGCAGGCGCTCGAGCGGTTCCCGGGATTCATGCTCGGACGGGGCTACCTCGGCGAGGCCCTGACGGCTTTGGGCCGCCCCGACAAAGCGCTGAAAGTCTTCGAGACCTACCTGGCTCGTTCACCCCGTCAGTCCTGGGTCATGGGCCAAATCGGCTACGTGCATTCGAAGATGGGCCACGTGGACCGAGCGGTGGAATGGACCGAGCGGGCCTTGCGCACCACCCCGTCGGATCCGGAGCTGCTCCTTCAACTCGCCAGCCGCTTCGTGGACGCGGAGCGCTACCCCGAGGCCGCGGTGCTCCTGCGCCGGGTCATCTCGGAAGGCGGCGCCCGAGGCGAAGTCCACCTTCGCCTCGGCTATGCCTACATGAAGATGGGCAAGTTCAACGAGGCCGAGCGGCAGATGCAGACCGCCATCGACAAAGCCGACGGGCCGGCGGAATGGCGCACCCGGGGGCGGGCTCGATACAACCTGGCGCAGCTTTGGGTGGAGGCAGGCTCGCCCGAAAACGCCCTCCGCCAGCTGCGGATGGCGGTCCGAGAGGGCTTTCGGGACCGTCGGGCCATCGCGTCCCCCGCCTTGGCGCCAGTGCGGAAGGTCGACGGGTACGCGGAGCTGGTCCGATCCAAACCACGTCGGGGCATCTCGCCGGACTTCGTCTCGCCCCTCGGCGGAACCACCGAGTCCGGGGAGCTGGCGCCCCGCAAAGCCGAGGACCGCCCCAAGGTTCCCAAGCGGATCCTCGAGCGATTCTGAGCCAGCCGAGCGGTCGGATCATTGCCTGTCGAACGCGCGCTACGGGTCCGGCACCCCGGACCCCCTCGCCCCGGCGGGCGCGCGGCCCGGCCGAGCCCCAGCCCGGGTGGCCCAGGTCGCCGATGCTCGCCGCGTCGCCGAGGCTTTTCGCCGAGAGTCACGTGTGGCGGACCCGGGCGCCCGTCTTCGATACACCCCACGCCAGCGCTCGGCGCCTAAGCCCGGACTCGGCGCGCCGGATCGGTGGAACGGCTGATGGTTTCCGCGTCCTGCAGCTGCTGACGGGCCCGGACGAGCTTCCTTTCCGCCTCATCCAGCGCTTTCTTCAAGGCCTTCAGCCGCTTTTTGGGCGCACCGTCGCGGCGGGCTTCGTCCACGGCCGTTTCGGCCTTGCGATGTTTGCGTTCTCGGCGATCCACCCGGGCTCGCAGGGCCGGCAGCTGGGCATGCTTGAAAATGGCGTCCCGGAGCGGGTCCATGTCCTGTCGAAGGAGGCGGTGAGCCCTCCGGATGAATGCGGCGTCCTCTTGGGCCACGCCGCCGAGCCAATCGGCGAAGCCGTCGCCCTGGATGCCCTGCAGCAGTCGGCCTCGGTCCGACCTGGGGTTTTGGTGCGCCCAACCCAGGGCATGGGCGCGAGCCGCCTCGATGCCGAGCAAGAATGCGGTGGCGGGCACCTGGTCTGCGGCGACCCGGTCGGCGTCAAAGGTGACCCGGGTGGGCTCGCGGCGGCTCAAGATGTGGTCGAGTCCATCAAAACGAACCGCCCGTTCACCGGTGTCGTCCGTGCCGTGATGAATCGCCTTGATGTCGATGCTGCGGAGCGCATCGTTCAGGTCGGATGTCTTCCGGCCGCCGCCCGCCCGCACATCGACCATGTTCAAGGGGGCGTGAGCCTCGGCCGAAGATGCGGTGGGCTCCTTGGCTTGCCACAGCTGCAGTTCCCCCCCCGTCTCCACCAAAAGGTACCGCTTGTAGATGCCGAGAGAGCCTCCCCCGCTCAGCAGACGGTGAGCCACATCGTGCACGACGGCATCCTCGGGGAAGCGCCCCTCGGCCTTCAGCTCGTCGAGGACCGACTGCCAGGCTTCCACTTCTTCGTGGGCTGGTTCGAGCTTGTCGTGATCTCCTTTGAAGCGAGTGACCTCTCCATCCACCCACTTGGAGAGCTGCTTTTCGGGCGTGCGTTTGGCCGATTTTCCAAAGATCGGAGACAGGGCCTCAGCCACCCAGGACAGATCGTCCCCCAGTCGCTCCGTCCAAGGGAACTCGGTGGCCTCGGGATGCTCCACGAAGTAGGTCATGCCCTCTTGGTAAGCCCGGGCGAAGGCATGGACCGCTTCCAGGCCGATCGGGCGGCGGACCTCCGCCACGTGGTGAGCCAGACGGGCCCGCTCGCCGGCTGAAAGATCCGACGGGTCCAGGTGCTCCGCCGGATCCAAGGGCTCGCCCTCGGCTTCGGCGGCTCTGGACAACCGATCGCGGAGGGCCGCGTCGAGGGCCTCGTCGGGATCGTCGGCTCGGGTGGCCCCGTCCCGATCGCCATGGCCCGGGTCGAGCCGCCTCATCACAGCCGCCCACTGGGCCTGGGTGGACTCGGGACCGCCGGCAGCGACTTCGAGGGAGGTCGCGGCCAAAAACAACGACGCCGCGCCCCGTTCCAGGTCGATGGAGCGGGGGCCGTGGATCATCGCCTCGTCGTAGTCGTGGGTCTCGATCACCGGCTGGCCATCGAAGGTCTGGACGAGCAGATTCGACGGCGTCAGGTCCCCGTGGATCGGCACCTGCAGGTGACGTCCTGCGTCCGGACGGCGGTCGTTCGGGCCCACCGGCGCCTGGCTCCAGCGCTCGGACTTGAGGCGATGGTAGACCGGCAAGAGGATCCGAAGCGCCGCATAGGGGCTGTTTTCCAGCAGGTCCAGCTTGCGGTCGATGTTCCGCAGACCTGCTTCCACCGCGGCCCGGGGCTTGGCTCCAGCCTGGACCTGGTCCCGAACGCCCCGCTGCGCGTAGTCGCCGAAGTGTTCGCGGACCGTATCTCGCAGGAAAGTCGACAAGTCCCCGTCTTCGAGCTCGACCAGAGGCTTTCGCAAGGTCAACGAAGCGGTCGGCGGGTTGCGGTACCGTTGACCCAGATCGGTCGAGTCCACCCCGGACCGGCAGTCCACCTTGAGCGGCACGGGACGGGTGCCGCGCCGAAGGTCCGGGTTCAGGTTCCGAATGTCCGGTTGGCCGAATGCGCTTCCACCGGAGGGAACCTTTTGCATTCCTGCCGCCATGGGTCCGACAACGGGGGATCCGGCCCCACCCCGGCCCCGTTATCGACGGCTCGGTTCGCCGGGTTGCGCTTGAATCGATGGGCGCGAGGCCTCAGCTGGAGGGGGTCAGCACGATCGGAATCGACACGAACACACTGCCCCCCCTCGGGCGGGGGAAACGCCAGCGGCGGGCCCGACGCTCGATGCAGGAATGGACCGCCTTGGACCGCAGACTGCCGCCGAACATCACCCCGGAGGTCCGGCCGTTTTCCAGGATCTCGAAGTCCAGGATCAGCTTGCCCTTCAAGTCCGGGTCTCGCTTCAGGGCCCGCTCGTAGCAGCTTCGAATGGCCCGCATGTTTCGCTTCATGACCCGCTGAATCTTCGCCTGGCTGAGCTCACCGTCGACCTGCGGGGCCCCGGCCTCGGCCGACCCCGCCACGCGGGCTTCGGTCTTCTTGCCGGTCTGGACATCTCCACCGCCCTGGGTGCCGAGCTGGCCGATGCCGACCTGCTTTCCGGACCCATCCCCCTTGGTGCCCGTCTGATCCCCCGACGACGCGATGTCCACGCCCGACGCGCCCTGAAATGCTTCCGAAAGGGACGATTCGGTGTCGTCGCTCTCGGAGAACACGTCGGCCAGCGCGCCGCCGCCACCGTTTTCTCGCTTGGCGCCCAGCACCCGCAACAGTCCCTTACCCCGCACCTTCTTCTGAATTTCTTGCTTTCGTACTGCGGCGCTCTTTTCGGGCTTGTTTTCAGGCTGCTTCGCCGGCTCCTTTTTGGCCTTCTTCTCGGGAGCCTTTTTTTTCCGCTTTTTCTTGGCCTGGGCCTCGTCGGACTTCTTTTGGGCCTCGGCGTCATCTTTTTGAGCGAGCGGCTGGCGCGGCGGCTGTGGGATCCGCTCGGGCATGATCAGCCGCTGAAACCGCTGATCGATCTCTTCGATCGTCGTGGGCTCGATGTAGGGCAGAGAACGGGCGTACGCGACGATCGACACGCAGACCACAGCCACCGCCACCAAAATCGACGCAAACTGAACGTCGATGTTGCCCAAGAACGATCCGCGGAGTTCGGCCGGAAGCACGGGACGAACCGGAGCCGGCGCCATCGTCTTGAACTGGAAGAGAACCGTGACGTCGCCGACCACGACCTTGCCGCGGCTGTTGTCGGTCAGCGGAACGGCCTTGCTACCCCGGCGCTCCACGGTCCGGCCAGCCTGTTCGAGACCGTCGAAGGTTTGGACGTCCGATCCGTCTACCTGCACCCGCCCCTCCATTCCCGGGGCGTGGACGAGGTAATAGTTCTTTCCGTCGTAATCGAACAGCTCGTGGTGCTTCGGAAGACTGTCGGAGGCGACCGTAAAGGTCGCCTTGCCTGAGGTCCCGATCGACACGCTTTCGCGGCGCTTCAGCTCGCGCTCGTCGATGATCTTGCCGCGCTGAACGATGCCGATCCGTAGGACCTTGGGTCCTTGCTCGCTCGAGTTGGCCATGAACGTGCTCCGCCTATCCTTCAGCTCAGAACGGCTCGTCTTCCACCGACTCGATGATCTTCGGAATGAAGCTGTTCTTCAGCTCCAGACCTTCGAAGTTCAGGTTCGAGCGTTGGAGAATGTAAAAGGCTTGCGGCTTTTGGATGCGCCCTTCGATCCGGGTTTCTTCCAGTCGAATCACCCGCCGGGGTGCGCGCCGCTCTTGCGCCGAAGCCACGGTGGACAGGGCTAACACCGCCCCGGCCGCGCCGAAAGTGAGACAAATGCGCAGAACTTGGGAGATCGTCATCGCTGTGCTCCTCAACGGGGCCCGGACCCGGGAGGCGGCGCCTCCGAGGGATCGGACGGGCCGGACTGAGATTCGGTCTGTGCGCCCTCTTCAGACGTTCCGTCGGTCTGTTCTGTCTCCGCACGACGCTCGGCTTCCCGGGCCTTGCGCTTCGCTTCCCGAAGCCGCCGCCGCTCCTCTCGCTCGATCAGCCGCTTTTCGCGCTCGAGCCCGCGGTCCGCTTCGGTCAGGTAGGACTCCACCCGCTTGCGGGACTCCTCGTCCAGGCCTTCCGCACGGGCCAGATACTTCTTTAGATAGTCCTTTGCGATGGACCAGCGCTTCAACCGGTCCACGTCCGGAAGCTTGTTGTCGAGGTGGAGGACCCCCAGGTTGTAGGTGACTTCGGTCAAACCGGGGTCGATGGAGAGGGCCTTTTTGTACGCCGCCTCGGCTTCCTCGAAACGCCGGGCCCCTTTGTATGCGTTGCCGAGGTTGACGTAGGCCTGAGCGAAATCCGGATAGAGGTCGAGCGCCTTTCGCAGGGACGCGATGGCCGCCTCGAAATCGTTCGCTTCGACGAACAGAGCACCCAGATTGTTGTGGGCTTCGGGCAGGTCATCTCGCAGCTCCGTGGCCCGACTGAAGGCCTCCGTGGCCTTCGACGCCTCGTCCTGGGCCAGGTAGACAAAGCCCAAATTGATCCAGATCCGCGCCTGCTCGGGATCGATTTCGCGGGCACGATCCAGGACGGTCGTGGCCAGCTCCAGCTGGCCGCGCTGCTGGAAGATCGTGGCCAGGTTCAACAACGCACCGACGTTGCGCTCGTCGGCCTTCAGCACCTTCTTCGCTTCCTGTTCCGCTTTGTCGGTCTCGCCGGTGGCGATCCAGATCGAGATCAGCCGGTTCCGCAGGCGCGCTTGCTCCGGCGAGCGCCGGATGCCGTCTTTCACGATCTCGACCGCCCGGTCACCGCGACCCTGCCTCAGCTCCAGGTTCGCCCAATTCTCGATGGCCGGAACGAATTGGGGATCGGCCGCGAGCGCTTGCTGATAGGCCTGGGCCGCCTGGTCGTAGCGTCCCTGCCGCTCCAGCAGGACCCCCATGTTGTACGGAGCATACGGGTCCGACGGATCACTTCGGGCCACCCGACGCAAAGAAGCCAAAGCCTGATCCGGGGCCTGCTCCGCCTGGGCCACCGCGGTCTTCACCGCCTGGACGGTCTCCGCTCGCCGAGCCGGCTCGGGCTCCGGGGCGCGCGCTCGAGAAGGCGACGGTTGCTGGGGGGCTTCGTCTTCCGCCGGCGGCTCTTCCGCAGGTTGGGCCGAGGCAGACGGCCCCGTCTGGGCCCCGCCCCCCGAGGCACATCCCACCAGCCCGCTCAACGAGACGGAGCCCACCAGCCATAAAGATGTGCACAACCGGCTCATCGCAGGGCTCATCGCAGGCCCCCCGGAGCCGGCCCCGAACCCCGCGCTCCCGACGCCCCACCCGGGGTCGAGGACCCGCCTTTCGGGGCTTGGGGTTGTTCGTTCGATTCCGGCGGGGCCTGGGCGAGCTCCGGTTGGAGCAGGCCCCGCCCCGAAATGGCATAGGTCTGGAGCACCGGTTTGCCCTGCTTTTGAATCGGGAACTCGTTGGGGGCGTACTTGTTGAGGCCCTCCAAAATCCGCCGCGTCCACACGTTGGTCACTCGGGTCTTGCGGGCCTCGTCGTAAGCCTTGCGGTAGGCCGTCTCGGCCTTTCTTTCGAGCACCGCAGCCCGATCCTCGAGCTGCAGCTTGTACTCCATGGCGAGTTCCTCGTCGTCCTGAAACTCCTTGGGAATCGGCGCCGTGAATAGGGCTTCGGCGAAACGCTCGTAGGTATGACCGATCCGATAGGACGCGGCCAACGTGGTCTCGACACGCTTGTAATCGAACACCTTTCGGTAGGCCTTTTCGACCTGGCGCTGGACCTTGGCCTTGCGCTGAAGCGCACGAACCTGGCGGCGTCCGGTCCCTTCGATGGCAATCGCGTCGTATTCCCGAAACTGCGCCTCGGCCAGCTCGAACTGGCAGTCCGCGGCATACCCACCGGCCTTCGAGCGAATGCCGAGCCGGCTTCGCTGGAAAATTCGAACGCACTGGGCGTAGGCCCGCTGGGCCTGCCGGCCGTCCCCGAGCGCCTCGTGGGCCTCACCCATCTTCTGATGGGCATACACGATGCGTTGTCGCTGCGAGGGATCGTCCCGATAGGTTCGAACGAAAGCCTCGAGGGTTTCGATCATTTCAGGCCAAGCCTTCATCTTCTCGTATACGAGCGCGCTTCGAAAGAACACGAGCCCCGAATCCTCGCGGCCGGGAAAGGCTTTGGCGTAACGCTCGTACGCCTCGGCAGCCTCCTCGTAATTCTGCATGTTCTCCAAGACGACGGCTACGTTGTACATGGCGTCGGCACGATTCTCGGAGTCCGGGTAACGCTGAGCCAACCGACCGTACGCGTCGATGGCTGAGTCGAAGTCGAAGCCTTTTTCCGCATTCAATCCCGTCCGAAAGAGGGCACGGGGTGCCAGATCCGACTTCGGGTAGTCGTCGTAGATGCGTCGATATACCTGCGACGCCGAGTCGAAGCGCTTGACCCTCTCGTAGGCGATTGCCGCATTGAATAGCGCCTTGTCCGCGAACTCGTGCTTCGGATTTTCGTCGACCAGGCGCACATAGGTATCGGCGGCCTTTTCGTACTCTCCCAGCCGGTCGAACTTTTCGGCCTGCTTGAACTGAGCGCCGACCTTGAACATCTGCAGCTGGGACAGAAATTCTCCCTCGGCCCCCTCCTCGGACGAGGCCTCCTTGGCGCGAGCCATCAACCGATTCGAGACCTTCTCCACCGCCTCCCAATCCTCGACGGCCAAGTAACTCTCGATGATCAGGTTCGAGGCGTACCGGGCGACTTCGTCGTCGGGATAGGTCGCGACGATGCGTTCGAAGCGCTCCCGCGCCTCGTCGAACCTATCGTGCCGGTAGTACACTTCGGCTGCTCGGTAGGCGATGGCCGGAGCTCGGGGACCGTCCGGGATCAAGGTCAAGTAGCGGTCGGACGCGTCCACCAACTCCTTGCGGACGTCTGCCAGCTCCCGCGGTTGGACGGGGCGACCGGCCCGTTCCTCGGCGGTCTGCAGGGGCGCCGCCGGCAGCTGCCCCCGCTCCACCTGCTCTTCAACCAAGCGCTCGTACGTGATCACGGCGGAGAGGGCCGCCGCTTCCAGGTGCTTGTTGTTGAGGCTGCTGTCCCGGACCTCTTCGTACTGCTGTGCGGCCCGATCCAGGTCTCCGGAATAGAACAAGCACTCTGCCAAATAGAACTCGAAGTCGTAGGTGTTGGACGACTTGGGGAATCTCTTCAGATATTGCTGATAAGCGTCGGCAGCCTGCTGGTAGCTGTCGGTTGCAGACGCGATCTTGCCGTCGCTCTTGTACGCTTGCGCCTGCCGGTGCCGAAAGATGGCCGCGGTATACAGCGATTTTTCCGTCAGCCCCTCGGCCTTTCGGATCGCGTCTTCGTCATCCTGGTTCGCCACGTACCACGGCGACCCGGCGCCATAGTCTCGAACCAGGCGCTCGCGAGCTTCGGTGGCGCCGTCGAAGTCGCGAAGCCGCTCGTAGGCCCGAACGATCTTCTCCTGCGCCTCCGGGTTTCCGGGGTCGTTCGGATACCGTTGAATCGCGTACCGATAAGCCCGAATCGCGTCGTCATAGCGGGTCTGATCGAACAACACGTCCCCATATTCACGCCACATCTCGGCGGTGTAGGACTCTTCTTCGATCGGCCCCAGCACCTGACGGGCCCGATCAAAACCTCCCCATTCTTCATCCGCGAGGGAGATCGCCACATATTCAATGGCTTCCGCCCGCAGCTCCGAACCGGTCACGCCAGTGAGTTTCTCTTGTTGGTCCGCGTACTCCACCAGTTCGATGAAGCTCGCCACCGAGTCCTCGTACTGGTTGAGCCGATAGTGGGTCCAAGCGATCTTGTAGAGTGCCTTATCGTAGTACGGGCTGTCCGGGTACTTTTCGACCTCGGAGTACGCGGCGAGCGCACGCTCCAAGTCTTCGATCGATGTCCGATCGAAGTAGATCTCTCCGATGCGGGTCCAGACCTCGGGCAAAAAGGAGCTGGTCGGATGATTGGCCGTCAGATCCAGGTAGGCCTGCAGAGCGCGCTCGGGCTGACCCTGCTCGGAGTAGCTGTAGCCCAAGAGATACCGTGCTGCGTCGGCCAGTCGGTAGCTCGGAAATCGCTCCAAAAGACGGCGATGAAGGGCGATGGTCTGCTCGTAATTGGGTTCCGGCGGCTCGGGCTCGGTCTCCCGTTCGCCTCGGTCGTAGGCCAACAGCTCGTCTTCGTACGCTCGGCTGGCGAGCAGGTACTCGTCGTTGGACTTTTCGAAGTAGAGCTCCGCGAGACGGAACATGGCGTCCGGCGTGTAGGTGGCGTCGTTCGGATACTTGGCGATGAATTCTTCGAAACGAGCGATCGCCTCCAGGCGGCGCCGTCGCTCCTCGTTTTCCAAGTCCTCGATCGCTTTGTCGTACTGCTGGGACAGCAGCTCCTTTTGGGCCCGATAGGCCACTCGGATCCGGTCTCGAAGATCGGCAGCGTAGGCCTCGGCACCCTCCCGGTAGTACGACAGCTCCTTTTCCAGGAGGGCCAGTTCGCCCTCGAAGCCTTCGGGTGCGTCCACTTCCTGCGCGGTAGGCGGTGGAGTCGGCCGAGACTCGGGCTCGGGGATCAGCACCGCGTTCGGATCCTCGGCAGCGGTCCCGGCCGTGCTGGTTTCGGTGGGTTCGGCCCGTGGCACCGCCTTCTCGGAGATGTCCGACTGCGGAAGCGACTGAGCCCGGGCCACCCCCGAACCAACCACCGCTCCGCAAACCAGCAGTATGAAGATCCGAGCTTTCATTCCTTCAGCACGTCCTCGAACTCGGCCTCCAGGGCCTGGGTTCGTTCCTGCATCTGTCGGATCAACCCATTGACCCGTTCGGTTTCGTCCTGCTTTCGGGCCCAGGCCACGTCGATGATGCCCAAGTCCGCCTTTTGCACCAGTTCATCGTAGCGCTCCCCAACGGCCACCAAGGTCCGGGTCGCCACGGGGCCGAGCAGCTGCTCGGAGGACTCGGCGAGCCGGTCGAACTCCCGCCGATAGGCTGCAACCTGCACGGCCTCTCGCGCCACCGCTTGCCGCAGCTCCGAAACCTGGTCCGCCACCTGCGCCCGAACCTGCGCCACGAAGGTATCCAAGCGTTGCTTTGCGGACTGCAGCGATCGGCGCTGCTGGTCGAACCGCGAAAACACGCCCACCATACCCGACGAGGCCCGACCCCGACCGATCTGCAGGGCCTCGAGCTCCCGGTTCACCGCCTGGATGAACTCCTGCGACAGCTCCGCGCTGCGGGTTGCGCCCGAGTCGCTCGCGGCCAGGACCGCCGACGAACGGATTTCCTCCAAAAGGAGCTCGAGCTCGTTTTCCAGGCCGGCCACCTGGTTTTGGGTCTCGGCGATGCGGGCCTCGAGCAGCCGCCGCTCTCGGGCACTCACATCCGAATCCCCTCGATTGAGCCAACCCTCGACCGCCAACAGCTCCGCCCGCAGCGAAGAGATGGCGAAAGTCAGTTTGTAGGCGCGCAGATTGGCTCGTTCATAGGCACTTCGGACCTCTTCGCGTCCCTTCGCCACCTCTTCGGTGGTTTCGGGCAATCGCTCGATCTCTCGGGCCAGTCGCTCCACGTCCGCATGGGCTCGGGCGACCGGTCGAAGCTCGGCCGCAGTCAGAGTCGGGACCACCGCCCGTCGTTCGAGCTGCAGCAGCTCCAAGTGCGTCGACAGCCAGCGATTTTGAATCGAAAGCGTCTGATCGCGCACCGGACCGAGACCGGGGAACATGCGATACTGCTGCTCTCCCGCCAAGGCCGCGGTCATGACTTCGAGCAGCTCGCGACTCTCCCGAAGGTTCTTCTCGCTCTGCAGCAGGTCACGCTCCAAGTCGACGACCTGATCCATCGATTCTTGCTCGAGCACCCAGGTGATCGCCAGCTCGGGCAAGGGCTGCGGCAGTTCGCTCTCCCCCTCGGCCGTCCGGTAGACCAACTGTTCGAAGAAGGCCTGCGTGTCCTCTTGACGGGCAACGAAGTTGTCGAGCCTGCGCTTATCCCGGCCGTAGCGTTCGATGACGCTTTCGAATGTATCGTAAGCGGTGTCCGGCGCTCCGAGCCGTATCTCCAGATTGCCCTGAAGGATTCGCGCCGATGCGAACAGCCCAGCGTCCGGGGACATGGCCATCAACAGTTCGGTGGCTTCGAGGGCGCGCAGGTACTCGGCGCGCTCGGACTCCGCGTCGGCAGCCTGGTTGGCGGCGGCCACGTGGGCCCAAGCCCGCTCGTACAGCGTATCTGCATAATAGGGGCTGCTCGCCGGCACCGTGGAGTAGGCGGCGATGCTGTCTTCGATGCGGCCGACCTCTTGGTACAGGCGTCCCAAAGACAGACGGGTCAACTGGCGAGCTCGGGCATCACCCTCCGGGATCAACTCGAGCGTTCGTTCGAATGCAGCGATGGCTTCCGAATAGTCTTCGAGCCGGACCCGGGTGACTCCGGCAAAGTAGCCGGCCTTGGGCGCCAAGGGATTCGAGGCCGGTACCGACTCGAACCGGGCCAGCGCCTGCTCCAGCAGGGCCCGGTCCGCCGCTCCCGCCCTTCTAAACAGAACCCGACCGTGCAGGTAGTCGATCTGCGGTCCGCTGAGCCCGCTGCCCCGACGGAGATGGTCCAGATACAGTTCGACGTCGCTGTAGTCCCGGGTTTCGGTGGAGATCTCGAGCAAGCCTTCGACCACTTCCTGCAGGCGCTGCCCCCGGCTCTGGGTCAGCAGTTGCTCGTAGTAACCCCGGGCAGTGCGAAAGTTCCGGGAGCGCCGCAGGGCCTCGGCGAGTTGAAAGACCGCATCGGAATACCTGGGGTGACTTCGGTTTTCCGGGCGCTCCACCACGTCGAGCAGGACGACGGCGGCCCGCCACGGATCCTCCAGCATCATCTGGGTCTCCGCATCGGCGAGTCGTCGCTCGATGCCGGTGAGATCCTTGCGCATCACCACGCCGACACTCTGGCGCGCTCGGTCCAGATCGACCTTCATCTGCCCGATCCGCTCGTCGATGCGGTCAGCGGACTTGCGGGCCTCGTCGACGCCGATGGGATCGACCGACGGCGCCGCGAACCACACCGCCAAGATTCCTGCCGCCAACACGGTCACGACCCTCCGGCTTCGGCTTCGGCTTCGGTCGAGGCGGCCTGGACATCCTGCTTGACTTCGACGTCGTAGCGAACGGCCGGCCGATCCTGAAGGTCGGTGGTAAAGCCACCTTTTTCATAGGCGACCACTTTGACGGTGGTCAGCTTTCCCTCCTCCGCAGTGAAGGCATAGCTGGACTGGATCCGAAACTTGTATCCTCGGAGGTAGCTGAACACGCCGTAGCCGTTTCCCTGATACATGAGAAAGACCGATATGTTGTGGTTTCCGGGAACGATGCTTCCATCGAAGAGTTCGATCTCGCGGCGCTCGTCCAGGCTCCCGTCTTCGGCGGTCTTGTTGAACAAGGTGGAGCCATCGAGCGCGTAGGTCGCTTCTCTCAAAACGAAGGATGCACCCATGTCGTTTCGGTGGACGATCCGGGCCCGCGCGCCGCTGACCACCCCGTTGAGCACCGTCTCCCTGAGCAGCAGCAGCCGGGCCTTGCTGCGGAAAATCTTCTCTTTGAGTTCGTTGACCCGCTCCTCCAGCCCGCGAAGTCTCACTGCGTAATCGGTGTCCTCCACCGTGGGCCCAGGTACCGAAGAGGCCGACGCGCCATCCGAGCCGACCGCGGCCTCCTCTGCTCCCACTTCGGATGCCGAATCGCCCGGCTCGGGGTCAGTCTCGTTTCGAGACGCTGGTTCGCCCTGTTGGGCCCGCGCGTCGGCAACGCCGAACGCCACCGAAAAAATCGCCCAGGCCCATGCTGCCGAATGAATCTTCACGCCCACTGTTCCCACTTTCTTCGTGGGGAAGGAATGCGCTCCCCCACCCCCCGAAGAGGCTAGCACCCTTCGGACCCCACCATAAGCCGAGCCGCAGGCCCAGCCAGGTGCCCGCTCCCCGTCCGCTTTTCGGCGATTCCGACCCGATCTGTAGGTGTGATCCGGGCCACGGCAAGCTCCCCGCCTCAGCGATCGAGTTCGGATCCTTCGACCAGTTCCAAGGGGCAGTGCGGATCCAGCCGGTACCCCTCCCGATCGCCGATCAGGGAGGCCCCAAACCCCATCTTCCGGAGGGTCGAGATGGCGACCTTCAGCCGGTTCTTGGCGGACACGGTACAGATGCGCTGGTCGGGCCAACCTGCCGCGAAGAGCTCGGCCGCCGGGGCCGGGCGCCCGGGCTCCCGAAGCCTTCGCGCCGCCAATTCGGCCAGGAGCCGCCGAAGGACCGGACGCCGCCGGCAATCCACCGGCTCCCGATCCGCCACCCGGAACCACGCTCCATCCTGCTGGACCTGAAAACGGGGGCGATGGGCCGGCAGCTCGGCAACACGGTTCCGGGGCCCCTGCTCGACCACCCGCTCCATCACCCGGATCTCGACGCCGACCCATCCCGGCCAGGGCCGAACCCGAACCCGCGCCAGACGTTGGGCCGCCCGTGTCCAAGCCTGGTCGGCTCGCTCTCGATCCCCCCGGGAGGCGTGCACCTGCGCCTGCTCCCGGTCCACCGCGACGCGGGCTACCTCGAGCCAGACCGCCAGGTCGGGCCTCGGCACGGCCCGCAGCCCGAGCGTCGCCTCGGTCAGCCGGCGCTCGGCTTGTGAGATCTCGCCGGCTCGGGCCTCGACCACCGCGGCCAAGGCGGTCTGTCGAACGAATTCCTCCGGGTCTTCGGAGGCTGGAGGAGGAGCCAGCAGATGCTGGCCGGTCTGAAGACCCTCGACCCAAGCCCGGTAGCATCGGGCTCGGACGGTCGGCGCACCCGGCGGTTTCTCGGCGCCATCTTCGGGAAGCGCCGCGTCGAAGCGCATGCGGGCGAGCTCGAAATCCCCCGTGGCCACGGCCGCCCAACCGAGCCAGAGCAGCAGCTCCCGGTCCTCCGGACTGCGGGCCCCGCCGTGGGCCGTTCCCCAGGCTTGATGCATCCAACGGGTGGCACCGGCCGGGTCGGACTGGGCCAGCCGAGCGCGCCCCACCGCCATGGCTGCGCGCCGCCGCAGGTCCGCCCGTTCCGTTTCCCCCGGCGTTCGGTCGGCCTTCGGGGGAAACGAAGCGGCCTCCAGCCACCGGTACACCGTCCGGCCCCAGCGCTCGGTACGCGCCCAACGGCCTCGCTGGGTGGCTCGGTCGGCCAGATCGAGCAGGCGCCGGGCTCGGCTCGGATCGGTGCGACCCGCCGGGGGCGTACCGGCCGGCACCGGCGGGGGCGTACCGGCCGGCACCCGCGGGGGATTCGGGCCCGGACCGGCCCGATCCCGGTCCCCGTCGTGGGCGCGGGGTTGGGCCCCCAAGGCGCGGTTGTCGAACCCGGAGCTCGGGACCGTCGGCCTTCGCCGCGCGCCCCGAGCTGGGCTGCCTCCCAGCTTGGCTTCGGACAACTGACCCACGCGTGACTGTACCGGCCGCGCGGACGAGCCGGTCCACATTTGACAGGTTATAGGTCGAGGAGGTGGGCGAAGATCAGGGGCGCCACGATGGTGGCGTCGGACTGGATCATGAACTTGGGCGTTTGAGGTCGGAGCTTGCCCCAGGTGATCTTCTCGTTGGGAACGGCGCCGCTGTAGCCCCCGTAGCTGGTGACGGCGTCGGAGATCTGGGCGAAATAGCCCCAGGCCGGCACGTCTTCCCGTCGAAGGTCCTGGATCAAGCAGGGCACGGCGCAGATGGCGAAATCCCCGGCGATGCCGCCGCCGATCTGGAAAAACCCGGGTGCAGGGTCCCGCGGTTGCTCCAAGTACCACCGCATCACCCGCTCGAACTGCACGGTCCCCGACGCCACGCATCCGTGGCTGGGCACTTCTGCCGACCACACGGCGGCGGCGAACAGGTTTCCGGTGGTGCTGTCCTCCCAGCCGGGCGTGAACACCGGAATGCCGGCGGCTCGCGTGGTGAGCACCCACGACTCCTCGGGGGGCGCCTGAAACTTGGCGACGAGACCGGGGTCGTCGAGCACCTCGTGGAGGAATTCGACGGGCATCTTCACCTCCCCCCGTTCCGCGGCCCTTCGCCAACGGCTTCGCAGACGGGCCTCCAGGTCGCGCATCACGGTCTCGGGGATGCAGGTGTCGGTGACCCGGTTCATGCCCCGGTCGTACAGCGCCTGCTCGTCTTCGGCCCGCAAGGCCCGCCAGTCGGCGATGGTCTCGTAACTCTCTCGAGCGAGCAGGGAGAACACGTCCTCTTCCAGATTGGCCCCGGTGCAGGAGATGGCATGGACCATGTCCCGGCGGATCAACTCGGACAGAAGCTTGCCGATCCGGGCCGTGCTCATGGCTCCGGCCAGGCTGACCAGCATCTTGCCCCCTCGCGCCAAGTGAGCCTCCCAAGCCCGGGCGGCAGCCACCAGCTCCCGGCTGTTGAAATGAAGGAAATGGGTCTCGAGAAATGTCCGGATCTCACCCATCGGTGGTCGCACGGTGCCCCAACCGGCCCCCTTCGTCATCCGCAGAAGGACCGAGGGGGTCGGGGCCCTCCCTGCGTCGCTTTCCTTCGGCCCGCCGGTGGCCACCTTGGAGGACATGGAAGACCGACTGACCGAGCTCGAGATTCGGTACGACCATCAGGCCGACCTGGTGGAACAGCTGAACGGGCGGGTGACCCAGCTGCAAAAGGACCTGATGCAAGCCGAGCTTCGGATCCAGCGGTTGGAGCATACCCTGGAAGAGGTCGTGAAGCGGGTGGCGCCAGCGCCAAACGAAAAGCCGCCACACCACTGAGACGGCGGAACGGGGCGATCACGCGGACCGCGCCGTCGCAACACGGGGCGCACGGGCCGCGCCCACCGGGTTCGGGCAGGGCGACGGCAGTTGACGGTTGCCGGGGCTTTCGCACCGTGGCGAAGTGGGCGGCGATGGGGAACCCGAGCCCGTCCGGCCCGCCGGTGGTGTCCGAACGAAGCGGCCCGTTGCGGTGGGTGTTCGTGGGGCTCGGATTCACCTTCGTCGGGCTCGGTGCCATGGGGGTGGTGCTCCCAGGCCTGCCGACCACGCCGTTCATGCTCCTGGCCGCGTGGATGTTCTCGAAGAGCTCGGCCCGGTTTCACGCCTGGCTGTGGAACCACCGGATCTTCGGCCCGTACGTGCGAGACTGGCACCGGCACCGCGTGATCCCACTGCACGCGAAGGTGCTCTCCTTGTCCTTCATGACCTTCGGGCTGGGTCTCATGCTGTGGCGTCAAAGCCCGTTGCCCCTGATCGGGCTCACCGCCGCCGTGTGCATCGGGGGCGCGGTGTTCATCTTGCGACGACCCAGCCGGGCCCCCGCGACGCCTGACCGCGTCGGACGTCAGACGTAGCGAAGGTACGGGCGGCGCGCCTCGCGAAAAGTGCGAACGTCTTCGGACCAGACTTCGAGCAACTCCGGCACCGAGGCCCCGGCCTCGAGCCGATCGCGCACCGCCGTGCTGCCCAGGAGCAGGTCGACGGCCCACCGGTCGGTCACGAACTCGTAGGCTTCGCTCCGCCACCCGAGGCGGTGGGCATGACGAAACAGGGCCAGGGTCACCTGCAGGGGCCGGCAAGCCCACCGGTCCGTCAAATGGACCTGCACCCCTCCGCACGGCACGTTCGCGTGCTTTTGAAACATGGGTTTGAACCGGGTCGGCCGGAGCTTCACACCAGGCCCCGCATCGGACTGGGCACTGCGCGCCCAATCGTGAGGGTCCTGCCAGGGCGCCCCCACCAGCTCGAACGGACGGGTGGTTCCACGTCCTTCACTGAAGTCGGTTCCCTCGAACAGACACTGGCCCGGATACAGCCAAGCTGCTTCGAGATTCGGCATGTTCGGCGAGGGCAGGACCCAAGGCAGACCGGTGTCGTCGAAAGCCATGTCTCGGCGCCAGCCGGCCATCCACACCACGTCGAGCGGCACGTCGGGCACGAAATGCGCCCGGAGCCACTGTGCGATCTCGCCGAGGGTGAGTCCGTGCCGCACCGGCAAAGGATATGCCGAAACGAAAGATCGAAACCCATCTTGCACGGACGGACCATCCACATCCTCGTCGCGCCCTCCGATCGGGTTCGGGCGGTCGAGCACCACCACCTCGATACCCACCTGGGCTGCAACCTCCATACAGTATCCCAGCGTGGCGAAATAGGTGTAATAGCGGGCACCCACGTCCTGCATGTCGACGACGAGAACGTCGATGTCCCGAAACACATCGGAACTCGGTCGAAGCGACTCCTCCGTGGTCCCGTACAGCGAGTGGACTGCAGGCTCTTCGAGTTGGGCACTGCCCGCGCGTGTCTTTTCGGAGGCCCCCGCGCCGGAGACCGGCTCCATGTCCTGCGCTGCCCCGTCGATGCCGTGCTCGGGTCCAAACAGCGCTTTCGGATGGACGCCGTGCGCCCGCATGAGGTCGAGCACGTGGCGAAGCTCCCGATCGACCGAAGCCGGGTGGGCCAGCAAACCCACCTTTCGCCCGCGGAGGGCACGAAATTCATCGTCGACCCATCGGTCCAATCCGGTCCGCACGCCCATCGGGAACCCGTACTGCGTCGGCTCCACGAAGCCAAGAAGCCAGCGCGAGAAGCGGTTGACCCGCGCCGCAGCTTGCCGTCATGACCGGGCCTCCATGGCGCGATCAAGCATCTTGGACGGAAAAGCGGTCGCGGCTCGGGTGCGCGAAGAGGTCCGAGCGCGGGTCGAAGAGCTCGAGCCCGGCTACGGCACCACCCCCCATCTGGCGGTGGTGCTGGCCAGCGACGACCCCGCCAGCGCCGTGTACGTACGGAACAAGGGCAAGGCCGCCGAGAAGGCGAAGATCCGGTCGAGTCAACACACCCTTCCGGCGGACACCCCGCCCGAGGCACTGTTGGCGCTGGTGGACCGACTCAACCGAGACGACGACGTGGACGGCATCTTGGTGCAACTCCCCTTGCCGTCTCACCACGACGAGTCCGCAGTGATCCGAAGGATTCGACCGGACAAGGACGTGGACGGTCTCCACCCGGAAAACGCGGGGCGCCTGAGCCGCGGGGACGAGGCGTCGGCCCTGATACCGTGCACGCCCCGGGGCTCGATTCGACTGATCGAAGAATCGGGCGTCGAGCTCGCTGGCGCCCGGGCGGCGGTGCTGGGACGGAGCCGACTCGTGGGGCGGCCCATGGCGGACCTCTTGGTCAACCGACACGCCACCGTGACCGTCTGCCATTCGCGAACTCGGCACCTGGACGAGCGGGTTCGAGAAGCCGACGTGGTCGTGGCCGCGGTGGGTCGACCGGAAATGGTTCGGGGCACCTGGCTCAAGTTCGGGGCCACCGTCATCGACGTGGGCATCAACCGCCGCGACAACGGCACGCTGGTCGGCGACGTGGCATTCGAACCCGCCCTCGACCGGGCCGGCGCAATCACCCCGGTGCCCGGCGGGGTCGGCCCCATGACCATCGCATACCTGCTCGACAACACCGTTACCGCCTTTGCGCGACGCCGGAGCCCAAGATGAGCGATACCGAACTCAGACGCACACCCCTCCACGCCGTCCACCGACAGCTCGGGGGGCGAATGGTCCCCTTCGCCGGTTACGAAATGCCCGTGCAGTACAGCGGTGTGGTCGACGAGCATCGCACGGTAAGAAGCGCGGTGGGGCTGTTCGACGTCTCACACATGGGCGAGGTCGAGTTCCGGGGCCCGGGGGCGTCCGAGACCGTGGATCGAATCGTGACCAATCACGTGTCGCGTCTCGATGACGGTCAGGCCTGCTACACCGTGATGTGCAAGGAAGACGGCGGGATCCTCGACGACCTGGTCGTATACAAGTATTCGAGCGAACGAGTGCTGATCTGCGTGAACGCTGCCAACCGCCAGAAGGACGTGCAGTGGATGAAGGCATTCGCTTCGGCCGAGTGCGCCATCGAAGACACCAGCGAGACATGGGCGCAAATCGCGGTCCAAGGACCGAAAGCGGCCGAGCTGGTCGCCCAGGTGACGAGCCCGGACCCCACGGGGCTTTCGAGCTACCGATTCATCGAGGGCAGCGCAGAGGGCGCCCCCGCCCTGTTGGCGCGCACGGGCTACACCGGCGAAGACGGCTTCGAGCTGTACGTGCCGGCCGAACGGGCCGAGACGGTGTGGGGGTCGCTGATCGAGCGCGGTGCTCCGCTCGGAGTGAAGCCCGCGGGCCTGGGAGCCCGGGACTCGCTGCGGCTCGAGATGTGCTTTCCCCTTTACGGCAACGACATCGACGAGACCACCCAGCCCTACGAGGCGGGGCTCGGTTGGGTCGTGAAGCTGAAGAAGCCTGCCGAGTACCCGGGCAAGGAGGCCCTTCGGACGGCCAAAGCCGAGGGCTCGAGGCGAAAGCTGGTCCCCCTGGAGCTGGAGACAGGCATCGCCCGAGGCGGATATCCGGTGGTGGTCGACGGACAGCCGGCGGGTCGGGTGACCAGCGGCACCAAGGGTCCGTCCGTGGGCCGGTCCATCGCTTTGGCCTACGTCCCGGCAACCCACAGCGCCGCAGGCAGCCAGGTGGAGATCGAGATCCGCGGCACGGTCCGGCCCGCCCGAGTGGTCGAGCGGCCCTTCTACCGCCGGCCGAAGCCTTCGGTCGGCGCTTGACCCACTCATTCTTCCCCACAACGGTACGAGCGAGACAGCCATGGAAAAGCATCATCCCGAAAATCTCAGCTACACCAAGGAACACGAGTGGTGCCGTGTGGACGGCGACGTAGCCACCATCGGCATCACCTGGCACGCTCAGGACTCCTTGGGGGACATCGTGTACTGCGAGCTCCCCGACGCGGGCGAGGACGTGAGCGCTGGGCAGGCGTTCGGGGTGGTCGAATCCGTGAAAGCCGTGTCCGATCTGTACAGCCCCCTGACCGGAACCGTGACCGAACGCAACGACGCGATCATCGAGTCGCCCGAAGGCCTGAACGACGACCCCTACGACGACGGCTGGCTGATCAAGGTGAAGATAAAGGACACCTCGGAGCTCGACCAGCTCATGACCAAACAGGACTACGAAAAGTTCATCGAAGAGTCGGCGGAGTGACGCCGGCTCGCTTCAGTAACCGGGCCCACCGAACGGGCTGTTTGGCCGGAAAACCACCACGAACTGAAACGTGAAGCGGATGGTGCCGTCGTCCTCGACGATGCCGTCGGGTGGGTTCGGAAAAGGCTGAGCCCGCCGAAACGCTTCGACCGCTGCTCGGTCCAAAAAGTCGAGCCCACAAGACTCGGCGACCTTCACCGAGCCCAGTCGCCCGTCCCGGTCGAGCACGATCGACAACAGGGTTGAGCGGTTTCGCCGGCCGTAGAGTCGCCCGGTCGGATCCCGGCGCCGGTATTCTTGGCGAAACAGGCCGTTCCAGTGGCTCTCGACGCTGTCGTGAACGCGAATGAAGAAGGTGGCGTACTTGAACTGCTTGGTGTTCAGGAAGGTGCCGTCGCCTTCGGGAACCTTTTCGACGTAGTCGCTGGACGGGGAGCCGGTGACCCGACCGACCGTTCCCAAGCTGGGGCGCAGGTCGTCCAGGCTGGGCAGCCCGGGCGCCCCCGCGGAGCCTCCGCTGCCCTCTCGGTCCGAGCTGCCGGTGCCGTCCGGATCGCCGAGCTCCAGCTCGAACCGGTCCGAGTTTCCACGGACCTCTTCGCTGCCGGTGCGGTTCGGGGGGCTCTGTCCGAAGTCGGGCAGGTCCGACAGCTTCAGGTTCAGAGGGTCCTTCCGGCGAAGGTCCGGAATCTCCAGGGCGAAGCGTTTCTTTCCGCCCTCTCCGGAGTCGTCCCGACCCTGCTTGGCGTCTTCCGCTTCCGAGGTCCCGCCGGTCCCCCCGCCGGTGGTCGGCGCGCGAACCTGCATGCCGGGCGCCTTTGGGGCGTTCTTGCGGGCGGCCGGCCGCTTTTCTTGCAGCTCGTGGGTCCGGCGCTTCTTCCGCGGGTCCCGCGCCTCGATCCGGGCCACCGACTCTTTTTCGACGTTGGAGTTGAACTTTCCCAGGTACTTGGCGTCGGGGTTGGGCGAATCATCCCGGGTGGCGGGCACATCGACCACCTGTCCGCGCTCGGGCGGAGGCTCCGGTTCCTTTGGCTTCTTTTTGGGGGGACGGGCCTTCGGCGGAGTCGGGTTGGAGTCGCTGGACGACCGCTCGGCGCCCGGGGCGGTCGGGGCAGCATCGGCGGCTTGCCGGGCCCGTTCCATGGCCTGGGACCAGGCCTCGGGCGACAAGCGGACGACCTCCACGGGTTCGGGGCGGCGGGGGCCCTGGGCGGCGAAATGCTGCTCGAGCCAAGCCTCGACGGGCCAGTACAGGACTGCGTGCACCAAGCCGGAGGCCAGGGCCGCCGGCAGCAGAGTCCTCGGCCGGCGCCGATGTGCGCGCGCCTTCACCTTACGGGAGGTAGCACCGCCATCTCGGCGTGGACAACGGATCTGCAGCACTCGACCGTCTGACAGCTCCGTTCCGAACCGGCCCGTGCGACCTGGCGGTCGATTTCGAGCCGGACGGGTCAGACGCCGCGGCGGGTTTCGCGGCGCCGACCCGCCATTGACTCCAAGGACACTTCGACCCTAGCTTCCCGGCCCTGCCGCGGCGCCCCGCGTCCCCGAGGGGGCCTACCCGGCAAGAGCTTGGAGGAAGCTGTGAATCGACTTGGTCTGATCGGACGCAAAATCGGAATGACCCAGGTCTTCGAGAACGGCCAGCGCATCCCCGTGACGGTGTTGGAGCTGGGCCCGAACGTGGTGGTCCAAAAGAAGACCACCGCCTCGAAAGACGGATACGACGCGCTGCAGCTGGGCTTCGACCCGGTGGCGCATCACAAACTGCCCAAGCCCATGCAGGGCCACTTCGCCCGGGCCGACCTGAAGCCCTGCCGGGTCCTGCGGGAGTTTCGGCTGGCCACGGACGAGGTCGAGCCTTACGAGGTAGGCTCCGAGGTCAAGGCGGACATTTTCTCGGAAAACGAGATCGTGGACGTAACCGGCATCAGCAAGGGCAAGGGCTTTCAGGGCGTGGTCCGCCGGCACGGCATGAAGGGCGCCAAGCAGGCGACCCACGGCACCCACGAACAATTCCGTCACGTGGGTTCCATCGGCTGCCGCACCACGCCCGGCGAAGTCCACAAGGGCAAGCGCCTTCCGGGTCACATGGGACACGAGCGGGTCACGACCCAGAACGTGCGGGTCGTCAAGGTCGACCTCGACAACCATCGCGTCTTGATCCGGGGCTCGGTGCCGGGCCCGCGCAACGGCTATGTCGTGGTTCGAAAGTCCGCAAAGAAGACCGGCAAGATCGCCGAAGCGGCCTGATTCGGTTCGGCCGGTCGTTGTCGAGCTCTCGCTACACCCGCAAGGACCATTTTCACCAGCGCGCCAAGAGCGAACGCTGGGTCGCGCGGTCCGTCTACAAGCTCGAGGAGCTGAATCGCCGGTTCTCGCTCATTCGAAAGAACGATCGGGTGGTGGACTTTGGCTGTGCCCCGGGCTCGTGGCTTCAGTATCTGGGTGATGTGGTGGGGCGAAAGGGGGCAGTGGTCGGATACGACCTCGAGCCCGTGGAGGTCGGCTTGCCCCCGCAGGTGCGCTTTCACCGGGCCGACATCGCCGGGCTGACCACCGAACGGATCCGGGCCGACTTGGCCTCCGTGTGGTCGGCGGTCCGACGAAAACCGGCGCCCGACCCGGTACCAAAGAGCTTCGGGCCCCATGCGGTGCTTTCCGACATGGCTCCCAAGCTGACCGGCGTGCGGGACGCGGACCAGGCCCGGTCCGTGGAACTGGCGGAGCACGCGCTTCGCCTGGCCGAGGCCCTGATGCCATCTCCCCAGGGGCCGGCCCACTTCGTGGCCAAGATCTTCCAGGGGCGCGAAACCGACGCTTTCGTCTCTCGGGTGAAGCAGGGATTTCACAAGGTCCGGTTGATCAAACCCGAGGCGACCCGCGAAGGCAGTCGTGAGGTCTTCGTGGTGGCCGAGGGCCGCAGGCCACAGACTCCGGGACCGTCCATCCCGACCGAACCGAAAGCATCCGGGCCCGGGTCGGACGACGGGTCGTCGAGCGAGTCGCACGGGGCTGTTGCGGCCGGTGCCTCCGACGACCTCGCTCGACCGCAGACGGACCGAGTCAGCGGTCGCACTCGCCGCCGATCATGTTGAGCGACCCGAAAGTGGGCACCACGTCGGCGATCATCGCCCCCTGTACGATCATGGGCATCGAGCTGGTGACGGGAAAGCAAGGTGGACGGCAGCGGATCTTCCACGGCTTTCCGCCGCCGTCGGACACGAGATAGAATCCCAGCTCGCCGTTCGCCCCCTCTTGGTAGGCATACGCCTCCCCCTCGGGGACCTGAATGCCGTCGATGACCAGCTTGAAGTGGTTCATCAACTCCTCGATGGCCGTGTGAACCTTGTCTTTGTCGGGCATGGCGATCCGCGGATCCGGGGAAATGATCTCGGGCGGGGTGTCGTCGAGGATGTCGAGGCACTGCAAGACGATGCGCCGGGACTGCCGAAGCTCCTCCATCCGAACGAGATACCGGTCGTAGTTGTCGCCGTTTTGGCCGACCGGAACGTCGAATTCGAGCCGGCCGTACGCGTCGTACGGGGCGGCGCGCCGCACGTCGTAGGCCACGCCGGTGCTTCGCAAACAGGGGCCGGTCCATCCCCAGTCGAGAGCGTCTCGCCCGTTGATGCAGCCGACGCCTTTCGTGCGCTGAAGGAAAATCTGGTTGTCGTTCAGCAGGGTCTCCACGTCGTCCATCAACTCGACGACTCGATCGAGACGCTTTCGAAGCGAGTCCGCATAGCCCTCCGGTAGGTCCGACACGACGCCGCCGATTCGCGTGTAGCTCACGGTCAATCGAGCTCCCGTCAACTCTTCGACGGCGTCCCACAAAATATCCCGCGCCTCGATCAAATAGAGCATTCCAGTGAATGCACCGAGCTCCATCGTCGACGCGCCCACGCAGGTGCAGTGGTCGGACATGCGAGACAGCTCCGCGGACAGGGTGCGAAGCACCTTGGCACGCTCGGGGATCTCGATGTCGAAGAGCTTTTCGACGGCGGCCGCGAAACAGTGGTTGTTGATCAGCGGCGACACGTAATTGAGTCGGTCGGTATAGGGGAACACTTGAGTCCAGGTGACCGCCTCGCAGCTCTTTTCGAAGCCTCGGTGCAGGTATCCGGGCTCCACGTCCACCGCCTCGATGGTCTCACCGTCCAAGAGGACTCGCATCTTGATGGTGCCGTGCATGGCCGGGTGGGAGGGTCCCATGTCCACGACCATCAACCCGGAGCCCTCCGGAGGCTCCTCGATGGGGCCGATGTGGGGCATGGCGGAGCGCTCGCCGGGCGGAATCGGGACCCCGCGGCGGTAGGGAACATCCATGGCGCCGATGCTGTGAAAAGCCTCGCACCCAGTCAACTCGAGGCGCTCGGAATCGGTACCGGCCCCAAATCTCGGGCGATCCTTCGCCGAATCGCCCGAATGCGGTTTCGCATCCGGCGGGCCTCTTCGGGCTCGGCGTGATCGTAGCCCAGCAGGTGAAGGGTCCCGTGGACCACCAGCAACTCCAGCTCGGCGTCCAGCGGGTGCCGCCGAGCGCCGGCCTGCAGCCCCGCCCGCTCCACGCTGACCACCACGTCACCCAGAGGAGCATGCGGAAAGACCGGCCCGCCTTCGTCCAGAGCGAACGCCAGCACGTCGGTGGGCCGATCCGATCCTCGGTAGTCCCGATTCAATCGATGGATCTCGGCATCGTCGGTCAGCACCAAAGTCACCGGGCGTTCCTGCGAGCCCTCCGCCGCCAGGGCGACCTCCGCCACCCGACGGGCCCGACGCCCGTTTCCGCCCCGGGCTCCGGCCCGGCGCCTCCGGATCAGGCTGACCGACATCGGAAGAAGATCGGTGGACGGCACCGCAGGGCCTTGTCATGGTGCGCGGCCATGAAGGGCTGGTCGATCCGGGACTCGGCAGAGCTGTACAACATCGGGGGTTGGAGCAACGGGTACTTCGACCTGAACGAGGAAGGGAACATCATCCTGACCCGGGGGGCCACGGGCACTCACGACATCGACATCAAAAAGGTCGCAGACGACCTGGTGCGACGTGGTTTGTCGATGCCCCTGCTGCTGCGGTTCAGCGACGTGTTGCGCCAGCAGGTGGAGCAAATCCACAAGGCGTTCAACGACAAGATCGACGAGTACGGCTACGAGGGCTCCTACAAGCTGGTGATGCCCATCAAGGTGAACCAGCAGCGCCACGTGGTGGAAGAACTGCTCGAATACGGCCGGCCCCACGGTCTGGGGCTCGAGGCCGGCAGCAAGCCGGAGCTGTTGGTGGCCATCGCCCTTCAGAGCGGGGGCGGTGGCGGCCTCGTCGTCTGCAACGGCTACAAGGACACCGCCTACGTGGAAACCGCCCTGCTCGCCCAGCGACTCGGGGTCCAGACCCTGCTGATCGTGGACCGGTTCCAGGAGCTGCAGGTCATCGTCGAGGCCGCCAAACGGCTCGGGCTCGAACCCAACATCGGTGTGCGGGCCAAGCTGAGCACCCGGGGCAGCGGCCGCTGGGCCGAGTCGGGCGGAGACCGCTCCAAGTTCGGGCTGACCGCTGGCGAGATGGTTCGCGCCGTGCACGTCCTGCAAGAGGAGGGCATGCTGGACCGGCTGAAGTGTCTGCACTTTCACATCGGGTCCCAGATCACCGCGATCCGAGCCGTGAAGGACGCCCTCACCGAAGCCAGCCGGGTCTTCATCGACCTGTACAAAATGGGTGCGCCGCTCGAGTTCGTCGACGTGGGCGGAGGACTGGCCGTGGACTACGACGGCTCGAAGACGAACTTTCACGCTTCCCGGAACTACTCCTTGGAGGAGTACGCGGCCGACGTGGTCTATCAGCTGCTCGGTGCTTTGGACGAAGCCGAGGTGCCGCACCCGACGATCATTTCCGAGTCCGGACGGGCGCTGGTCGCCCACCATTCCGTGCTCGTGTTCGACGTGGTGGGCCGGACCGAAGAGATCACGCAGCTGCCGCCACCACCCGACAGCGACACCGAGCACCAGATCATTGAAGAGATGCGCGAGGTGGCCACCACGGTGAACCGCAAAAACTTCCAGGAGGCCTACCACGACGCCGTCCAGCTCAAGGAAGACGCCATGTCCCTGTACCGCCACGGCATCCTGGACCTCGAGGATCGAGCCAAGGTGGAGCAGCTGTTTTGGGGAACAGCCCGCAAGATCTGGAAGATGGTCCGGGAGCTCCCGTACATCCCCGAGGACGTGGAGAGCTTGCCGAACCAGCTGGCGGACATCTACTACTGCAACTTCTCGCTGTTTCAGTCCGTGCCGGACAGCTGGGCCGTCAAGGCCCTGTTTCCGGTGGTGCCGCTGCATCGGCACCGGGAGCAGCCCACCCGCAACGCGATCTTGGCCGACCTCACCTGCGACAGCGACGGCAAGATGGATCAGTTCATCGGCCTGCACGACGTGAAGAACACGCTCGAACTTCATCCGCTGGATGGCAGCGACCCCTACGTCCTCGGCATCTTTCTGATCGGCGCTTACCAGGAGATCTTGGGCGACCTGCACAACCTCTTTGGCGACGTGAATGCGGTGCACATCGCGTCGAAGCCCGAAGGTGGATACTCGGTGAAGCACGTGGTCGAGGGCGACCGGGTGCGGGACGTGCTCGGCTACGTGTCCTACGACCAGCGGACTTTGATGGAGCGGCTGCGGGCCGGGATCGAGAGCGCTCTACAGATGGGGAACATTTCGTTCGAGCAGAGCGCGGCGCTCCTGCGGCACTACGAAGCCGGGCTGGCCGGATACACCTACCTGGAAAATCGGGACCATCTGGAGCGGCTGCTCAGCTCCATCGTGCCCCAGCCCCATCTTCAGGTGGTGAAACCCGGCGCTTGACCGGGCCGGTGCATTCCCGGCAGCCGCCCAGGTTCTGATTGTCCGATCTTCCTGGCGCTGCTACAGACGGTGGCGTCCCGGCGCACGCGTCGAGAGACGCCATGGACGTACTGGTTGAAACCCTCCGCGCCGTTCGCGGAGTTCGAGATTGGGCCCGCCAACGCAACCGTCGCACGGCGGCCTCCGAGCAAACCCGGATCGAGCTGGATCGGGCGGTGACGAGGACGGAGCACGAGCTCCGCCAGCATGCCCCGGACCTGGAGCCGCTCGGACCGGCCCGTCCGGCCGTCCCCGAGCCCACGTCGACCCGCGAGCCCCGGGTCCGCACCGAGGACATCGACCCCCACGCGGTTTCGTCGATCCGGCGCCTGCGGCGGCACGGCTACAAGGCGTACATCGTGGGAGGTTGCGTCCGAGACCTGCTGCTGGGGGCGGAGCCTAAGGACTTCGACGTGGCGACCGACGCCCGGCCGGAGGAGGTCAAAGCGCTCTTTCGCAACAGCCGGATCATCGGACGGCGTTTTCGATTGGTGCACCTGTTCTTTCGCGGGGGCCACATCGTGGAGGTCGCCACGTTTCGGGCCCAGATCCAAAACGGCGACGACGAAGAAGACGACCTGCTGATCCGGCGGGACAACGTGTTCGGCACCGAAGAGGAAGACGCCCGCCGGCGGGACTTCACGATCAACGGCCTGTTCTACGACGTGACCCGCGGGCGCATCATCGACCACGTGGGAGGCTTCGACGACCTGGACAAGCGCTATCTGCGCATGATCGGGGACCCGGACATTCGCCTGCGCGAAGATCCGGTGCGTATCCTGCGGGCGGTCCGCTTTACGGCAAAGAACGAGCTGACCGTGGACCCGCCCCTTCGGGAGGCGATTTTGCGGCACCGGGAGGAGTTGGTCCGGTGTGCGCCGGCCCGGCTTCTCGAGGAATTCTTGAAGCTGCTTCGGTCCGGGATCGCCGCCCGAACCGTGCCTTTGATGCACCACTGGGGGGTGCTGGAAGTGCTGATGCCGGAGTTGGCGGCCTACATGGACGGCACCCTCTTCCCGGACGGCCCGTTCGCGATTCCCGCCGAGGAAAGCCGGCGCCGAATGCAGGCCCACCTGGAGGCTTTGGACAAGCTGTGGGAGCGAGGTCCGGTGGGTGATGCGGTGCTGTTGGCGTCGTTGTGGATGGCGCCGGCGGTCACTTTGCAGGAGGCGGCCGAGGCTGAGGGCTTGGACCGCAATCAGGTGTTGAACGAATTTCTTTCCGCCATGGGTCAGCGCATCGCCGTGACCCGAAAGCTGCACGAACAGCTTCGCCAGATCTTCGGGGCCCAGCGGCACCTGGGAGTGGCGGGCCGAAGCCGGCGGCGGCGCAAACCTCAGTCCTTGGTCACGCGCGGATTCTTCACGGACGCGGTCCAGCTGTACGAAATTCGGCTCCGCGCTCTGGATCTTCCCCTGGACCCGGTCGAAACCTGGCGTCAGCGGGCTCGGCAGCAAGGTGTGGACGCCGGTCCGCCGATTCCGGCGTCGGAGCTGTCGAACAAAGCGGGCGCCCGTGAGGCCACCGAGGGTGCCGCAGACGAAAACGGAAGCGTCGCCCGAGGAACGGGGAGCGGGGGGACATCGAGCCGAGGGGGCTCGAGACGGCGCTCCCGCAGAAAGCGCAAGCAGAGGTCCGCGAACCCGGGTGAAGCCAGCCCGACCGAGCGAGGCGGGGATGGAAACCCACGGGCAGCCGGCGACGCCCGAAGCGCCGAAGCACCGTTCGGCACCTCGGGATGACCGGCGCCGGTCGGAGCGCTGCCTCCTCCGGTCGTCGGGTGCATGGGCCGGGCCTAACGGGTGCGTGGGCCGGACCTAACGGGTGCATGGGCTGGGCCTAACGGGCGCATGGGCCGGGCCTAACGGGTGCATGGGCCGGACCTAACGGGTGCGTGGGCTGGGTCCGTACGGGGTTTCGGGCCAGCGGAGCGGTCTGCCCCGCCGGGACGTCGGCAGGGTGCGTCAGCCTCCGGCTTTGGCGGCCTTCAACTCCTTGACCCGGGCCTTCAGGGCCTTCTTCCGCTGCCGATGCCGGATCTTGCGGCGCATCTGTTCACGTTTGTGCTTGCTCTTGCTGCGCATTCCGAACGCGACTAGCCGACAGACCCTCCGAACTCAAGCATCCTCCGCCGGGGGTGTGTGCTTTGGTCCGCTCACGCCCCGCGGCTCGCGAATGAGAGCCCGCCCAACCGGCTCCCGCCGCGGAGCCGGGGGATCTCTGCGGGTCCCAAAGCGCGGTCCCGCGAACCCCGGGCTCGGGAATCGCCCCGCCCAGTCGCACCGAAGGTCACGCGGAGCGGCGGCGGGACCGGATCCGCTGCAGCAAGACCTCGAGCCGCGCCCGCGTTCGGGATGCGGAACGAAACCCGGTTCGCCCGGTTTGCCCGGGCTCGGAGGCCGAAGCACCCGACACCGGGCGTTCGAAGGGCACGGGGCGCTGCGGCCGCGCCGCTTCTGAGAAATCGGCGTCGGATGGGGCCCGGGTCGCCTCCTCGGCGCGGGCCCGGGCCTCCGCAGCCTCCCGCTCCTGCCGGGCCGCCTCCTCGGCGCGGGCTCGGGCATCCGCAGCCTCCCGCTCCTGCCGGGCCGCCTCCTCGGCGCGGGCTCGGGCCTCCGCAGCCTCCCGCTCCTGCCGGGCCGCCTCCTCGGCGCGGGCTCGGGCCTCCGCAGCCTCCCGCTCCTGCCGGGCCGCCTCCTCGGCGCGGGCCCGGGCCTTTGCAG
>DAPKRQ010000225.1:0-2511 GCA_031800475.1 Myxococcales bacterium LLY-WYZ-16_1 | reverse complement strand
GCCGATGCGGTGGGCCCGAAGGCGCCAGCCGCACCGTCGAGCACCGAGCGGGTGGTCAAGGGCCGCCCCAAGTACCGCAAATCGAGCAAGAAGGACCGCCGGGCAGCTCGGCGGCGCTGAGCCGTGTCGCAATCCTGCGTGGCCCTGTTCGGCACCTCGGCCGATCCGCCCACCGGAGACCGCGGGCACCGCGGCATCGTCCGCTGGCTGACCGAAACCCCGTTGGACGAGCTGGGCGGCATCCCGGACGAGGTCTGGGTGCTTCCGGTGTACCGACACGCCTTCGTCGAAAAGCGCGACATGGCCCCTTTCGAGGACCGGATGGCCATGGCCCGGTTGGCCTTCGGCGACCTGCCCCGGGTGCGTGTCTCGGATGTGGAGCGATCCGTGGCCGAAGGGGCGGGCGGCGAGGTCGGCGCCGTCGACGTGGTCGAGCACCTGATCGCCCACAACCCGGGCGTTCGCTTCGCCTGGGTGATGGGGGCAGACACCCACCAGGATTTCCGGTCCGGCCGGTGGAAGGGCGGCTCGCGCCTGGCCGAACTCGTTCCTCTGGTGGTGGTGGCTCGGCCCAACGAGGGATCGGGGCACCGGGTCGAAGGACTGGGGCCGGTGAGCTCGTCCATGGCCCGGCAGGGACGCGACGGGGTGGTACCCGACCCGGTCCGCACCTACATGCAGCTGCGGGACCTGTACGGTCGCCGCGATTGACAGGGCTTTGGGGCAGCCCAGATGATCGGGGGAACCGTGACTGCCCCCGAAGCCCCTCCGAGCGCCCGTCGCAAAGACCGGCTGCTGAACACCGTCCTGGCCGGCAAGTACAAGATCTCGAAGAAGATCGGCGAAGGCGGAATGGGCTCGGTCTACATTGCCACCCAACAGCCCATCGACCGCAAGGTCGCCATCAAGGTGCTGCTCGGTAAGCTCGCGGAGGACGAGATCGCCGTCAAACGCTTCGAGCAAGAGGCCCGCGCCATCTCGAAGATGCAGCACCCGAACACGGTCACCATCTACGATTTCGGTCGCACCGAGGACGACCGGGGCGACGAACGCCTGTACATCGTCATGGAGTACCTGAAGGGTCGGACCCTGACCCAGGTTCTCCGGGCAGAGCATCAACTGGCAGGGCCGCGGGCCAGTCGGATCATCCGCCAGGTGTGCGCGTCCCTGTCGGACGCCCACGGCGCCGGGATCATCCACCGGGACCTGAAACCGGACAACATCTTCCTGACCTCGGTGGGAGGAGATCGGGACTGGGTGAAGGTCCTGGACTTCGGCGTGGCGAAGCTCGCCGACAACGAAGTGGCGGGGACCTTGACCCAAACCGGCATGATCTTCGGGACCCCGAAGTACATGTCGCCCGAGCAGGCCGAGGGCCGGCCGATCGACTACCGGGCGGACATCTACGCCCTGGGCATCGTCATGTACGAGCTGGTGACCGGACGGCCCCCGTTCGTGGCGGACACGCCGGTGGCGCTGCTTCTCAAGCACATCTCCGAAGAAGCGCCCCCATTCCACCAGCTTCGACCGGATCTGGAGGTGGAGCCGCGCCTCGAGGCCATCGTCCGCAAGGCCATCGCCAAGGACCCGGAGGCTCGCTACCAGCAGGTGCTCGACCTGGCGGCGGATCTGGAGGCCTACGAGCGCACGGCCACCGGAGGCTACGTGGTCCCGACCGGGACCGTGCCGACGCCCATGGCCGGCGGTCTGCCCACCGAGGTGATGTCGGGCGGTGCCACGGCCGAAGGGACGCCGTCGGGCATCCAAAGCCCGCACGCGGTCCCCGACGGGATCTCGGACGGCGTCCCCGCGGCGTCGCGCACCGAACCCGCGGGGTCGGAGCCGATCTTGGAGGCCCGCACCGACCACGCGGTGCCGCTCCATCGGACCGAGCCCGGGGTTGAGGCGGACAGCGGCTCCATTTTGCCCCCGTCGGCCGGACCCCGCCGCAGCGCCTGGTGGATGCCCGTTGCGGTGACGGGTTCGGTGGCCGCCGCCGCCGTCCTCGGAGCCTGGTGGTGGGTCACACCCCCTGCCGGTCCGTCGGTGGATTCGGTGCAGCGCCTCCCCCCGCCCGCAAGGGAGGGGGAGCCGACCGAAGGGCCGTCGACCGAGGACACCGAAGTGGCGCAGGGCAGCGACGCACCGAAGACGGTCCCGCCGGAGCCCGATGGGCCCGCTCCGGCCCCCGAAGAGCCTGCCCGCCGGACCGAGCGCCGGCCGGCCCGCCGGTCCCCCGAGGCGCGTCCCACGCGCCGGTCTGCCCGACCCGCGCGGCCCGAGCGCCTGCCCCTTCAGGTGGCCTCTCAGCCTCCGAAGGCCCGGGTGTTCATGAACGGTCGCCTGGTCGGAGTCACGCCGGTGGAGCTGCCGCCGATGGAAGTCGGGCAGACGGTCCGTTTGACCTTCCGCCGGCCGGGCTTTCGCCCCGTGACCCGCCGGGTCACCATCGGCCAGGAAGCTCGGGTCGAAGCCACCATGGAAAAGCGCGGCCCCGCGCCCCGGCCGAAG
>DAPKRQ010000224.1:0-23498 GCA_031800475.1 Myxococcales bacterium LLY-WYZ-16_1 | reverse complement strand
AGCGCCCCCTCCGCCACCACGCCGCTGGCTCCGGCCGGAAGCAGGTCCAAGACCCCCGCCAGCGCCGAGGCCGCCAGGTCGGCGGACCGGTCGAGCAACAGCCGCGCCACCTGCGCCGGCGCGCCGCCCACCGTATTCGCGGGCGGGGCAGCGCCTTTTGGAAGGGCACCGGCCGCGGATTTCGCGGCGGTTCGGACCAGATGCGCGGCCGACCCGGGGGCCGGCTCCCCCGTGATGGCGCCGTACAGCAGAGGCAAATACTTCCCGGAAGTCGCCTTTTCGAAGCGCTGCTGCCCCGGGTTGG
This sequence comes from Myxococcales bacterium LLY-WYZ-16_1, assembly GCA_031800475.1. GTDB lineage: Bacteria > Myxococcota > Kuafuiibacteriia > Kuafuiibacteriales > Kuafuiibacteriaceae > Kuafuiihalomonas > Kuafuiihalomonas phototrophica. Next base: position 23,194 of record DAPKRQ010000224.1, on the reverse strand, counting down.
TGCTCGCCGCGTCGACCTGCTCGTCGAACTCGCTCAAATGGGGCGGCGCCAGGTTCCCGCTCTCCAGGTTCACCGCCGACGGCTCCGACAGCTTCGGAGCCACCTCCGGAGAAAAGAACGCCGCCATGTTGGTGCCGGTCCCCACGATGAGACCCACCAGTCGCTGTGGAGGCGGTTCGAACGCGACGGCGCCCCCCAGCAGGGTGGCGACCGTGTCGTTCAACACGGTCACCGGGCCGGGCTGGACTCCGCGCTCTCGCAGCGCCCGATCCAGGCCGGTGCCGACCCGCGTGCCGATCATTTCGGGAATGTCGATCCCCTTGGTCCAGCCGAGCAGGACGGCATCTCGGTCCGGTTGCACCCGCGCCGGGTACGAAAACACGTAGCCCACGGGCGCATTCTTTATCCATTGAAGCGAAGTGACCAGGTCCGCCTGCACCGCGAAGAACGATGACGCCTTCTCGGGAAGATGGCCCCCCTCCCGCAGCGGAGCTTTCACAGGCCCTTCCACCAAGCGGCCACCTCGGCCGTCCACGGCGACGCGAGCCGCGCGCACGTTCGTGCCGCCCACGTCGACCGCCAAAGCTTCCCCCTCCACGGATCGCGGTGGAGGCAGATGGGCGCAGAGGGCGGCGACCTGCTGGTCATCGGCCTCGAGTCCCCGTCGCACCGCGTCGCGCACGTACGCGCGGACCTCGAGCAACTGCGCCTCCTTCAAGCAGAGGTTCGACAGCTCCATCCGCCACCTCTTCGCACGAAAGGTCCCGCACGGGCCACCGGATCGGGCCGCACCGGGCGGGGCGCCGCTGGTCTACCCCAGCGCGAACGGCGGACTGCCCCCGAAAGCCGGCGTCCCGAAGGCCTGCCCCGCCGGTGTGCGCGGACGGTGGGCCGGCGTTTTGCACGATCATCGGTGGTTCGGTCGTCCGCTTCGTGGACCTCGAGGGTCGACCCCAGAGCGCGCGTTCGACCAAGGCTGCGTGTCGGCCCCGAAGTACCCTCGGCCGGCCGGCCCAAAGACCTCACTCAGCCGTGAAATCGCTCGCCCGACCGGGCCATCGCTTCCAAGCGGTCCGAAGGCGTGAATCGTCCGCCGTACCGGTCCTGGAGCGCGCGCATTCTGGACAGCAACTCTGCTGGGCCAATCCCGTCGACCCACCGAAGCGGACCGCCCAAGTGCGCGGGAAAGCCGAGCCCGAACACCGCACCCACGTCGGCGTCCCGGGCGCTCGCGACGACCCCCTCGTCGAAGCATCGAATCGCTTCTTGGACCATCATCAGTAGCAAGCGGTCTTGCAGTATCCGTGCGTCCATCTTGGTCTTTCGATCCAGGCGAACGCCCAAAGCGTCGTAGACCGAATCGTCGACGACCTTTCTTTTGCTACCGTACGAATAGAATCCCTTCTCACCCTTTCGCCCTGTGCGGCCGTCCTGGATCAGCCGATCGAGGCTGCCTGGAGGATGCATGCGGGTGCCGTAGGCGCTCTCTGCGATCCGAGCCACTTTGGCGGCCACGTCGATGCCCACCTCGTCGAGCAACGTGCATGGGCCGACCGGGAATCCCAGGTCCTTGGCCGTCTCGTCGATGGCCTCCACGGAGACCCCCTCGCTCAGCATCCAAGCCGCTTCGTTGAGGTACGGAACGAGAATGCGGCTGGTATAGAAGCCCACCCCGTCTTTCACCACGATCACCGTCTTGCCCTGGCGCTGACCCAGCGCCACGGCGGTGGCGATGGTCTCCGCGCTGGTCTCGGGAGTTCGTACCACCTCGAGAAGAGGCATTTTCTCCGCTGGCGAAAAGTAGTGCATGCCGACGACTCGATCCTTTCGGCGGGCTCCTTCGGCGATGCGTGCGACTGGAAGGGAGGAGGTGTTCGTGGCGAAGATCGTCGTGTCGGGCGTTTCGGCTTCCACGGCGGCAAGGAGTTGCTGCTTGAGTTCCAACTCTTCGAATACGGCTTCGATCACCACGTCGCATCCAGCGAAGCGGTCCTCCGTGGTCCCGGTCATTCGGAAGGCGATTCGCTCCATCTCGCGCTCGCCGAGTTTTCCGCGTTCGACTCGAGCGGCCAGCATGCGATGCACGGCACGCAGGCCCGAAGTCAGGGCCGAATCGTCCCGATCTTTCAGACGAACCGGAAGACCGGCCTGCTCGATGGTGATGTAGGAGATCCCGCGCCCCATCAGCCCCGCCCCCAAAACGCCGACGCGGCGCACCGGCAATGCAGACGCATCGACCCCCGAAGCATGCCGGAGCTCTCGTCCAGCGAAGAACAGGTCGATCAGCCGATGAGAGACGTCGGACAGGGCCAGCTCACCCATCGCTTTGGCCTCCACGTCGAGCCCGGCAGATCGGCCTTTTTCGAGGCCGGTCCGGACGGCCTTCAAGATGGCCAAGGGCGCCGGTTGATTGCCCCGAGTCTTCTTTTCCATCGAACGTTGGGCCTGGTTCAAAGCGATGCTTCGACTCACGGGGTTCGATAGGGCGAGCTTTTGCAACCGCCGGGGCTCGGCCAGACTGCGGTTCCGAGGCCCGGAGCCCGATGCTCGTTGCAAGGCCCGCTTGCAGGCAACCTCGACCAGGATGGACGGGGGCACCACCTCGTCGACGAGTTCCATCTGAAGTGCTTCTCGGCCGTCGACCCGCCGTCCGGACAGCAGTAGATCCAGGCTCGCTTCGAGTCCCACCAGCTCCGGAAGACGCTGGGTCCCGCCGGCCGCTGGGATCAGTCCGAGCTGAACCTCGGGCAGGGCCAGGCGGGTGAGGGGCGAATCCGCAGCGATCCGAGCGTGGCAGGCTAAAGCCACCTCGAGCCCGCCCCCCAAACACATACCGTCGATGGCTGCGACCACGGGAAGCTCGAACTTTTCGAGCATGTTCAATGCGTTCTGCGCCTGCCGGCACAGGGTGACGACTTCTTCCTCGGACTCGCAGTTTCGAAAAGCGTCGAGGTCGGCCCCCGCGATCCACGACCCGGGCTTGGCGCTGGCCAAGACGACGGCGCGAGCGTCCGACGCGACCGCGCGGAGCGCCCCTTCGAGTTCGACCGCAATCGACGGCGGAACGACGTTCTGACTCTTTGCCGGCACGTCGATGCGTAGCAGGGCCACTCCGTCGGGACGAATCTGCGTGGTCAGCACCGTCTCATGCCTCCAGGACGACCGCGGCTCCGAGGCCCCCAGCCGCACATTGGGCGACCAGGCCGTAACCTTCACCCCGTCGAGCGAGCTCGCGAGCCACCGTGTTCAACTGGCGTGCACCGGTGGCGGCGAATGGATGACCCAAAGCGATGGAACCTCCGTACGGGTTGAAGCGGTCCATGTCGACGGCTCCCACGGGCGACGAGCGCCCGAGCTCTTCTTCGGCGAAACGCTTCGATTCCAGCGCTCGAAGGTTCGATAAGATCTGGGCCGCAAAAGCCTCGTGAAAATCGATGACCGCCACATCCGAAAGCCCGATTCCGGCGGAGTCGAGGGCCTTCGGTATGGCATGGGCCGGACCCATCAAGAGCTGGTCGTGCGGGTCCAAGCCCACGAACGCGAAGCTTTTCACGAAGGCCAGCGGCTGAAATCCCCAGGCATCGGCCACGGATTCTCGCATCAAAAGAACGGCTGCAGCCCCGTCAGTCAGTGGCGACGCATTCCCCGCGGTGACGGTCCCGAACTCCGGGTCGAAGACCGGCTTCAGGCGAGCGTATTTCGAAATCTCGGAGTCGAAGCGCACCAGGTTGTCTCGGCGAACTGCGTCATACTGCGGAGGTACGTACATCGGGGCGATCTCCGACTCGAAAATTCCTTCCGCGTAGGCTTTGGCTGCCAGCCAGTGGCTCCGGTGTGCATATGCGTCTTGGTCCTCTCGAGATATTCCATTGTCACGGGCCATCTTTTCGGCGCTTTCGCCCATGCTGAGGCCCGTGCTCCGCTCTCGGATCGAAGGGGGCTCCGGCACCAGATCCCAAGCGCCGAGGCCCTGAAAAGCTCGAAGTTTGTCGAGGGGACGCTTGGCTCGTTGGGCCCGGATCAGTGCGTCGGCCAGCGGCTTTCGAACCGTCAGTGGTACATCGCTCATCGAGTCGGCGCCCCCCGCGACCACCACGTCGGCCTGGCCGGTCTGGATCATCATGGTGCCGGTCGCGGCCGCTTGTGTACTCGTTGCGCAAGCCCGGGACACGGAGTGGGCGTCGACCCGGGGCGGAAGCTCCAGGTTCAACACCACCTCTCGCGCGATGTTGGGTGCCTCGATGCTGGGTACCACCTGGCCGAAGACCACCGCGTCGAGTCCGTCGTTGGGAAGGATCGCCCGTTCCAGCAGTTCCCGCACCAGCAAAGTCGCCAGCGTCAGGGCGGATGTACCGGCGTATGCCGTACCCTGTTTGGCGAATGGGGTGCGCAGTCCGTGCACGATCGCAACCCGGTCGACGGGTGGGGGCTGGATGGGTCGGGCCATGCAAACCTCTCCGCGGCTCTGACGCGCCGCATCAACAGCGTCGTGCCGGGCGCTCTCGCTGTCAAGCCAACCGACCGTGAAAGGAATGGGGCCTTTGCAGGTCCCACGCCTCCGAGGCACAGCACGCACATGGACAAGCGGATCTCGCCAGGAGCCTTCGTTCCCACGTCCCTCCCGCCGGCCCCGAGAAAGGGCGAAAAGACTCTGCGGGGAGGAGTCACTCGGCTCGCCTTGGACCAGGATGGTTTTGGAGGCTCCAATCAAAAGATGAATCACGGGGAGGTGCCGTCACCCCGCCAGCGGCTGACGGCGCTCGGCGTGAACGACGCGCTCGCCGAGTTCGCCCTGCGACACTACGGACAGGTGGACCTGGATTCTCGTCTCGAGAACGTCGTCGACCTGGATCCCTATTGGCAAAAGCCCGGGCACCACCCCGCCGACTACACGACCCACGGATCGCTGCACGTGGTCGATGTGGCTGAAAAGAGCCTCGAGATGCTGGGGGCATTGACCGAGGTGGGTGCGATCCGTCCGCGAGAAGGTGACCGTGCCCGATTCTTGCGCTCGCTGGTGCTGGCGGGGGCTGCCTTGCACGACATCGGAATGGGCAAGGACCAAATGTCCAAAGCCGCCCGCCGAAACCATCCGGAGTATTCGGCTCAGGCGGTCATGAGCTCCGAGTTCGATGCGACGCTCGATGCACTCATGAACTCCGACCTGGGGCAACACGTGCAAAGAACCGTCCGGCCCGGCGACGGCGAACCTCGAGAAGTGCTGCGCGAGATGCTGACCTTGGGTCTTCTTCACGGAGCCTTCGGAGACATCCAGGACATCAAGGACAAGAAGGCTCAGGCCGCGAAGCTGCGAGAGGTACTGACCGACGACAAGGCGCTCTTGGAGGCAGTCGATACCGCCTTGAATACAGACCTGGGATACGTGGGCGATAGAGCTCCCGACAACGTTCGTCAGGGCAAGTTCGAGTGGATCGACAACCGAGAACTCCGGAACGATTTCGTGGACGCGGCCACCGTGGTGGCGGCCGCGGACATGGTTCGTTCGACCGGTACGAAGCTCTACGACTCATCCGAAGCGCCGATCCGCACTACGTTTGGTCGAGACTTGAAATCGTATCACTTCAAATCCCTCGGCCATGGTGCGCACCGCGAGGTTCTGCCCGTCGCCTACGACCCGGACCCGAATCGAATGGCCGAGGTGCTCATGACTGGTATCCGGGTCGACAAGGGCGAAGACGGCTCTCCGGTGCTAAAAGTCGAACTCGGTAATGCCTCGATTCAGCCCGAACACATGCAGGAGGCGGTCGACGCTGTCGTGAAGAACATCCTTCGGGGCAAATACAAGGTCATCGACCGGGTCCTCGACGACCAGGTGCGTTCGGCCTTTCAGATTCGGATCCAAGCGTCCAATCACGACTTTCAAGACTTCGCGTCCCGGGTGAAAGACAGCCTTCGGAGAGTGCTCCACGACATCGAGCCGAAGCTTGCCGATCGGGTCCACGTGGACCATCCAAAGCCGGACCCAGCCCGCGACGCCCGCAGGCAGACCAAGGCTCGGTACCTGCAGGAAAAGTATGCCAACGGAAAGCCGCTCGCCGACGTCAAAACTTGGGCTGTTGAAGCCCTGGTGGAGGAACTTCAGAGCAAGGTTCGACTGGACCCGGCGATCGAGCAGCTCGACAACTTCGTCTGCAGCGAGGTGAGCGGACCTCGCTTGACTGCAACCCAGGCTGGGCACCTTCGCAAGTTGCTTTCCAACCTGGAGCCGGACACGTTGTCCGAAGCCCTCGACGACATGGCCCATGTGCCCCGAGCCTCATCGCGCGCCAAGTCGGCTGCCGCGCGCGAAATCCGAAACTTCATGACGCTCGAGGGAGAACGGCAGGTTCTCGAGGGGCTGCTGGCCCGTGGCGGACTTCCCACCCACAAAATGGACGAAGCGGCTTGGCAGGCGCTGCTCGGTTCGGCGCGGAAGGTCCAGCTCATGCCGGGACCGCTTCTTTCGAGCGGGGACCCGTCAACCCATGTCTTCGTGATGGCCCAAGGAAGAGCCAAGGGAGTCGACCCGACCGGAAGGCAAGAGGTGTTTGCGCCCGGGCACGTCATCGGCATGGAGGGCGTCACGATGGTCAGCCCGGAAGGCGCCCATGCGGACGTCTCGTTGAAAGGAGACCTGCCCTACGACGTCGAGCTGCAGGGTCCGGGAGGCCGGGTTCGACCGGTGACGGTCTACATGATTCCCAGCGACATCTTCGGCCGGGAAGTGCTGCCGAAGGCCCATTACACCCCGGATGAGCTCCGTCGGACCGTCCGAGCCCGTCTACCGTCCTCGGACTGAGCTGGCTCGAACCGCACCGGTGGGGGCGTAAGCTCGCTCGCGATCGATTCGAGCATGCCGCACAGTGGGCGCTAGCAAGGGGCCCGCGGGTCTGCGTCGACGCCGGGTCCGGGCTGAGATGGCCCGGCGGCCAGCCGGCTTCGGACGTTGCGACGAAGATCATCCCGCCTCAGATCGAAAATCGCTCGTTCACCCTTCGGATCTGCCCGTCGTTCGCCAGCTTGACCAGGTGGGCCAAGCAGGAGCGCTCGGCCAGGGGCCACACCTGGGTCGGGGTGTCTTCGTAGGCCACGGGCAACAGGTCCGCGGCCCGAGCCGGGCCCCCGAATCGTCGAAGGGCGTCCAGGACCTTGGACTCCCGGAGGAGCCGGTGCTCCACGTAGCGGTCCAGTTTTCGCGTCGATGCGGCGATCGGGCCTCCATGCGACGGCAGCAGGGGGCCAGGCTCGAAAGCCCGCATCCGCTCGAGTTGTCGAATGTATTCGCCCATGTCGCCTTCGTCGGGATCGACGATGATCGTTCCGACGCCGGCTACCATGTCTCCGACGATCCAGGGAGCTAGACCGGGTCGGAGATCGCGCAACACGAGGTGGCCCGGCGCATGACCCGGCGTGAACAACATGTCGAGTTCGAACCGGTCTCCGGCTGCATCGAAGCCCAGGTCCAGTCGGTCGCCCTCGTCCAGGGCTCGGTCGATCCGCAGTTCCGGGAGCAGCTGCGCAGTCTTCGGATGCGCCCAGATCGGGGCGGAAAACGCGTCGCTCGCCCACTGGGCAGAGCCCACGTGATCTCGGTGATGGTGCGTCAACACCACCGCTTCGACCGGTACATCGAGCGCAGCGACCCGGCGGCGCAGCCGCTCCCGCTCCTCGTCCAAGTAGGTGGCCGGATCCACCAGGACCAAACGCTCGTGGCCCACGATGAAGCAGTTGGTGTGGAGAGCTGGAGGCAAGGTCGGTGTGCGCAGCGGGAGCTGACGGATGCCACAGACTGGCTCCAGATGATCGCCCGGCTCTGGGCACTCCGACAGGACGGCCTGCATGGCGTTGCGCCGTTCCGGCAGGCTCGAACCCCTCGTCTCGCACAGAGCCTCGAGCAGAAATAGGGTCGGGGGGGCCGCCATGATCCGTCGCTGCCGATACCCGGTCAGCAGGGTCTCGGGGGCTTCGAAGCGAAGGCGATCCATCTCGCCAGACGCCGAAAGCCGGGGCTCAGCAGGTGCCCGCGCGAGGAAAAACCGGGTTTCGAACCGGATCGGCCAGGTGTCCGGCGTGGTCCAGGACACCACGGCAGGCGTCGGCGAGCTCGAAGTCAGGTCGATTCCCGTTTCTTCGAGCAGCTCCCGGACCGCGGCGCGAAAGAACGGATCGGGAGGCGAATCGGCCCCATCGTCCTCGGGCTCGATCGCCCCGCCCGGAAAGGCTTCGAACCCACCCATGAAGGGGAGCTCCAGGTGCCGTCGGCCCACCAAGACCCGGTCGCGTTCGTCCACCAAGATCATGGACGCCGCTCGCCGTATCTCGACGTTATGGCCGCCAGCACTCAAAGGCTCATTCCGTAAATTCGGTAGATTCTATCGAGCCAGCCGTCCATGGATTCGATCGCCCTGTTGATCAGGTAGTTGTCTTCGAGGGTCCAGCCGATCTCGCCGCCCGACATCCCCTTTTGACGGGCCCGTTCCAGGGTCTCGCGGAACAGAACGCTCTCCAAGCCTCTTTTGCGGTATTCCTTTTTCAGACCCAAAAGGTACAACCTGGCGGTCTGGGTCTTCTTCAAGTTCAGGAGGCCTGTCCATCCGAACGGAAAGAGCTTCCCGCTACGGGGAAGCCTTTCGTTCACGTTCGGGACCGTCAACGCGAAGCCCACGTCTCGGCCGTCGACTTGAGCGAAGATGATCAACTCGGGGACCACGATGCTGGCGATGTCCTCACAGATCCACTCGAATTCCTTTTTCGAGATCGGGGCGAAGCCCCAGTTCTTTTCCCAGGCCGCGGTGAAGATGTCGTGGACCGAATCCACTTCCTTCGCGAAGTTCTTCAGGTCCACGCTGCGAAAGGTGATTCCTTCCTTCCTCTGAATGCGTTCCGCGATCTTCTCGATGCGAGCGCGGTTTTGGCTGGCCATGCCATCCCGAATGTCGATGTACCAGACGTAGAAGTCCTTCGCTTTCCCGAACCCGAACGAGGTGACGAGCTCCTCGTAGTACGGTGGGTTGTACAGCTGCTCCACGAAGGGAGGGCGGTCGAAGTTCTTTACCAGCAGCCCGCTGTTGTGGGTCAGGTTGAAGTTCGCCGGGCCCAGGACCTCGACGCAGCCCTGCTCCCGCAGCCATCGGATACCCTGGTCGAACAACGCGTGGGCAACCCGTCGATCGTCGATCGATTCGAAGAATCCGAAGAACCCCACACGCTTTTCGTTCGCTTCTTCGTATTCTCGATCGGTCTGCACCGTCATTCGGCCCACCGGGCGGCCATTTCGGTACGCGATCATCGGATGAACGTCGATGTGGTCATAGGCTGGATTCTTTGCGGGGTCCAAGAACTTGTCGATGCCGATGCGAAGGGGCTCGATGTAGTTCGCATCGTGCTTGTACAAGGGCGCGGCCACGTTCAAGAAGCGCCGCCGGTCTGCTTTGTCGGCAAAATCGACCACGTCGACCTGGACGTTGCCGAAGTCCGAAACCCGCCCTGGGGCTTCGTCGGAAACGGAGGGTAGATTCTCTGGAGCTCGGCCGAATTGTTCGATGGCTGTGTCGGTGGCTTCAGCGGTCACGACGGATTCCTTTCACGAGAGCTGGACGCATCGGGCGGCAAGGCACGGTTCGAGTGTGAAGGGAGCCAGCCTTCGCTTCGATACCAGCGATAGGCTTCGGCGACGCCCGACTCCAGGTTGAAGCGTGGCTGCATCTTCAGGTCTCGCCAAAGGGTCGATGGGTCGCAGGTCCACGCGTCCTGCGCTCCCATGATCGCCTTTTGTCTGTTGAAAAGACGAGGCTTACCGTCCAGGCGCGACAGGAGTTCTCCACCGAGAGCAGCCCACGTGCTGAGAAAACCCGGCAGATCCAACTCTCGCACCTTTCGCCCCGCCTGCCTGGAGATCTCTGCCTGAAACGCTTCGAAGGTCACGGGAGCGCCGTCGCACAGAAAGTAGTCTCGAAAAGCCGTTGCCTCGGACCGGCTCGCGGCGACGATCGCGTCCACGGCGTCGTCCACGTAGATTTTCGAAAAGCTCCGCAGCCGGTTGCCGAAGAACAGATTCCAGCCCCGGTCAGCCAGTTCGAAGAGCTTGAAGTAGTCCACATCGGCGGGCCCGTAGACCCCGCCTGGCCGCAGAATCGTATAGGGAAGACCCGAGTTCGCCACCACCTGCTCGGCCTCGAGCTTGGACCGGCCGTAGTGCTCCACGGGGGCAGCCCGACTTCCTTCGCCGTGGGGAGCCTCCGGTTTGGAAGGCCCGAAAGCCGCCAGCGACGACACGAGCACGAAGCGCGGCCGCGTGCCCGAGGCGACAAGGCCGTTCACCAGGGCCCGGGTGGGCTCCACGTTGGCCCGCCGGAAATCGGCCCAACGGACCCCTTTGGTGGCTCCCGCCACGTGGAAGATCACCGGTGCCTCCGCCGCCTGCAGCCCCTTGCGCACCGAGTCGGGGTCCCCGTAGTTCACCTCGATCGAGCGGCCCCGGCGGGCCGGCGGAGAAGCCGGTCTCCGAAACGCCACCACGTCGAGACCCTGCTCCAACAGCTGGTCTCGCAGGCGGCTGCCGATGAAGCCGCTGGCACCGGTGACCACCGCGTCCGCCATGCGGGGGGCCTATCGCGAACCTCGCCGCCACTTGGCAAGCCCACGTTGACAGGCGGGGGCGACCGGCATAGCCCAGTCGGCCCACCATGAACGAGAAGACGGCGAAGCTCATCCGAAAGTTCGCGGAAAAGAGCGGGGAGAACGAGCGGGACATCAAGCGCCGCTGGAACGTCATGAACCAGGACCAGCGCCACCAGTTTCGCCTTCAGATGAAGGAGCAGGTGGGGCTCGAAGCAGCAGCCGGCGGCGACGCTGAAGAGTAGGTCCGGCGCACCGGCCGCAGCCGCTCTCCGAGACGCCCACGAATTCCGCCCACAAGCCGCTTGCTCCGGCCGCCCCAATGGGTTCAACCCCTGCCATGCACGCCATGCGGCTCGGGAAGACCATGGGTGCGCTCTGCGCGACGTGGCTCGGCGCCATGTCGCCCGCGCAGGCGCAAGACGACATCACCAGCGAAGAGCTGGTGGCGAAGCTCAAGGAAGAGCCGGCCGATGAAGAATCGGAGGATGGCTGGAACCTGAAGCTGAAGCTCGGCGCCACCTTCAACCTGACCGATGCACGCAACGTGGTCGGCAGCGAAGAGGGGACGGCGGTCCAGATCGGCATCCTGCTGGACGCATCGGCCCATTTTCGAAGCGGTCCTCATCGCTGGGAAAACCGGCTGCAGCTGCAGCACAACCAGTCCCTGACCCCGCCCCTCGAGACCTTCGTCAAGTCGTTCGACCTGCTGACGCTCGACACCCTCTACATCTACAAGCTTCAAAAGCCCGAATGGCTCGGTCTGTTCGCGAATGCGGTGATGCAGACCGCCATCTTGGACGGCTTTTTGGTTCGTGCGAACCCGGTGTTCGTGCAGCGGGGAGGCGCCGAGCCGGAGGAGGTTCCGGCCGAGACTTCCATCGACCTGACCAGCGCGTTCGAGCCCCTCCAGCTGCGGGAGTCCGTCGGCTTGTACGCGGACCCGCTCCGCGAGCCCGAGATCACCGTGGAGGCGCAAGCCGGCGTGGCGGCCCAGCAGACCATCACGCAGAACGGGTTTCGGCTGGACTCGGAGGAGGAAGACGTCACGGTCGACATCGGCGGCGTAGAGCAGACCGTCGACCGGCTGCTGGTCTTGGCGCCGCTCGACACGGTCTACGAGGCCGGCGGTGAGCTCGAACTGCGACTGTACGGGACCCTGATCCCCGAGGATGTGCTGAAGTGGAAGCTGTCCGGAAACCTGTTCATCCCGTTCGTGGACAACGTGGAGGCGGACCGGGACCTGTCAGACCGGGTGAACGTGCGGGTCGATGCCAACCTGGCCCTCAAGCTGAACGAGATCCTGAGCGCGGAATACAACCTGACCATGCTCCGCCAGCCGCAGGTCACCCTGGACCTGCAGGTCCAGAACACCTTCTTGCTCGCTCTGAACGTGGACATCATCTGACTGCCATGAGTTCGCCCGAACTCACACCCTGATTGTTCGGGCCCCGCACCGCCGGCCGAAGGCCCGGTCCGTCGCCGCCTCTGTCGCGGACCAACCAACGCGCCGCGGCAAAAGCCAGACCTTCCGCCAGCTCCCGGTCGCGGGCGTCGACGGTTCGGAGTCGAGTTTGCTAGGACTTTTCGGGCATGGGGTGGTGGCGAAAGCTGCTGGCGTGGCTGGGCCTGGGCGGGCGGCGCACGAAGCGGCTGCCGCCGTTGAAACCGCAGCGCAAGAAGATCGGGCCGCCGCCCGAAACGCTCGTGGCTCGGTTGGAGCGAGCCACCGCCCGCAACCACGATGACCAGATCGTGCGCCTCGCGTTCGAGAGCGTGCGCCGCGGTCATCCCGCGCAGGCCGAGATCGCTTACGAACGGGCTGCCCAGATCTACCGGGCGCACGGGCTCCACCGAAAGGCGATCGCGGTCTTGTGGGCCCTGGTGCGCCTGCGACCCGAGGACCCCGCGGTCTACGAGCTCTTGGGAGAAGCCTATGAAGGGGCCGAGCGCAGCGCCGACGCCGCCCGCGCGTACGGCAGCGCGGCCCGCGGTTGGGAGCGGGACGGGGAGGCCGAGCGCGCCCGCCAGTTGAGCGAGCGGGCGCGGGCCCTGCTCGAACGACCGGCTCGCAGCAAACAACCGCTGCAGGTCGATCCTCCGCCCGCAAAAGACCCCATCGATCGGCCGGGATCGATGCCGGCCCTGAGCGAGCCCGCTCCCTCCGCCTCCGAAGACCTGTCCGACGAAGAAGTGCGGAGCTTGGTGCTCGAAGGGCTCGATCTCGAGCCCCGCGTGCCCGACCCCGCCGCAGTTCCGGTCGCCCGGGTACAGACGGCGCAGCGACTCGCAGACCCGGCCGAGCCCGCTGCCTTGGACCTGGATTCTCCCGAACCCTTCGTGCTCGAAGGGCTCGACGCGCCCGACCCGGAAGCTCCGCCGAAACCCGGAGCCAGCCCACCCGGCGCCGGCTCCATGGTCTGGGACGATCCGGTCGACCCGGAGCCAGAGCCCGCTGCAGATCCGACCCTCGCGGTGCAGAGCCCGGCCGCCAACCCGGCTTCCCGGGCCCCAGGTCCGGGTCGGATCCCACAAGCCTCCACCGTCTACGATCCGGACGGTTCGGCAGCGTTGAAGGCGGCCCGAGCTCGGGCGACCCAGTCTCGGCAGTCCGAAGCGGCCACGTCGGTGGCGACCGACGAGCAGGTAAGGGCCCTGCTCGAACGCCTTCGCAAGGGCCGGGACCCCTCGGAATGAACGAAAGCTCCGGGGTGACACCAAAGCCAAAGTTGGACACAACGCCGCAGTGACCGATCCAGGGTCGCCCGTGGACCATCGGGGCCGGAGCAAGCCCATGTATGCCCGGCGTAGCGGGGTGCCGCAGCCGGTGCGCGTGGCCCGATGGAGTCGCCTGGCCTATGGCCTGTTCCCGGGGCTGCGTCTGATCGCCACCAGCAGCCCCCGAGACGGGGCGCCCGCCGCCGTGCTCGGCCTCGTGACCCTCGGTCTCGCCATCGGATTGGCCACGCGGTGGGGCGTGGTGGCCGACAGCTTGAGCCGCATCGGCGCTCGGCCCTCCGTGCAGCTCGTGCAGGCCGCGCTGATCTGGCTGTTGGTCCTGGCCTTCGAGTTCTTGCGGCTCGGGTCTGCCCTGACGGAGCGTACTCGAAGCGAGGTGGCTCCCCGCGCCTTGGCGGCCCTGTGGATCCCGACGCTGCTGGTCGCAGTGGGGGCTCCTGCGGTGGTGCCTCTGGCGCCGGATTGGATGGAGCCAGCGGTCGCTGCCGCGGCGGTGGTCTGGTGGGGAAGCACGCCGGCCGTGCTGTACTGCAGTCTCGACGTGGTGATGCCGCCGTCCAGTGCTCGGCGACGCGTCGAGCAAGTCGGCCTGCGGGCATTCGTGGCCCTGACCTTGGTGGTGCTCCTCTACCTGTTCGTCGTGCCCCATCCGGGCTGGGCCGAAGAATTGAGAGAACTCGGGTTCGTCGTGCTTCCCGATTGGCTCGCTTGAGGCGAGCCTTCGTTTTCAGCGAAGACCGAGCTCTCAGTTGTCGAGCATGAAAAACGAGTCCGGCTCGGCCTTGCCGTCTTGGGCTACGTACTCGGTAGGAACCTGGCTTCGCAGGAAGGCTTCTTCCACGGAGCCCGGTGCGTCCGGTGCGGTGCGTTTGCCGGTCTTGCGGTCCACCGACACCGTGACGATGCCCGGCGGAGCCACGAAGGGCAGGGCCTCTCCCTTCATCGCCCGATCCATGTAGTCCACCCAGATCGGCAGGGCGGCCCGTCCGCCCTGCTCATAGCGACCCATCGGCAAAGCATAGTCGTCGAAGCCGACCCACACGGCTGTGGCCATGCTCGGATTGAAGCCCACGAACCATGCGTCGAAGGAGTCGTTGGTCGTTCCCGTCTTGCCCGCGATCGGCACCCCCAGCTTGCGGGCCGGTCGACCGGTGCCCTCTTGCACCACGTTCCGCATCAGCTTGCCGACCAGGTACGCGACCTGGGGCGAGACCACCTGGTCCGCCGGAGCGCGGGTCTGTCGCAAGGCGCGACGGAGCCGCAGGCCCCATGGGGCCCACACGTCGCTGGGGTGGCCCTGGTCCAGCAGCGCCTCGCCGTCGCGGTTTTCGATGCGGGTGATGAAGCGGCGGGGCACTCGTTGTCCGCCGTGGGCGAACATGCTGTAGACCTGCATCAGCTCGCCCATGGTGACGCAGCTCGAGCCCAAGGCCAGCCCCAGCTCGGGACGCAGGTCGCTTTCGATACCGAGCCGATGGGCGTAGCGGATGGCCCGGCGGATGCCGACTTCGGCCAAGACCCGGACCGACGGGACGTTCATCGAATCCTTGAGGGCCGTCCGCAGGGTGACTTCACCCTGGAACTTGCTGTCGAAGTTGCTCGGCTTCCACCGGTTTTGGGCGGAGGCGTCGTTGAAAGCCAGGGGTGCGTCCAACAGGATGCTCGACGCGTGCATGTCCTTCAGGTCGATGGCTGCGGCGTAGACCAGGGGCTTGAACGAGGAGCCAGGCTGCCGGCAGGCCTGCAGCGCCCGGTTGAACTCGCTGCGCTCGAAATCGTAGCCCCCGAGCATGGCCAGCACGTAGCCGGTCCGCGGGTCCTGAGACAGAAGGGCCGTCTCGAGACTCGGTTCCTGTTCGAGTTCCACCACCCGTCCCTGGCGCGGCACGGTGCGGCGCAGGGGCGGCTCACTGACCTGCTCGCGCAGGGCTTTCGGGTCCGTGGGGCGCACCAGCACCACGTCTCCGGGCCCGAGCCGCTTCAGCGGAAGCCGGGTCAGCAGCGCACTGCTGTAGATCACCTGCGGATCCGGTCGGCGTGCCCACCGCATGCCAGCCAGGGGCAAGGTGGCGGTGTGGCTTCCGATCCGGACGCGGTATTGCCGGGCGCGGGGGTCTGCATCGGTGACCAGGCCCAGGTAGACCGTGTCGTCGTGCAATCGCCCCCGCGGGTGACTTCGGTCCAGATCCGCCTGGTAGGCCCGCAAAAAGCCGTCCCACTCGGATCGGTCGAGCTGGAGCAACGGGCCGCGAAACCCTTGCCGCTTGTCCACCTTTCGGAGATTTTCATAAACCGCATCCCGGGCCATCCGGTACCGCTCCACGTCGACGGTGGTGTGCACCGTCAGGCCCTGGGTCAGCAGCGTGTCGTCGTCGAACCGGTCGCTCAAGTCCCGTCGCACCTGCTCCGCGAAGTACGGCACCACCTCTCGGATCAGATTCGGTGCCCGGTACACCCGGATCGGAGTGGCTTCCGCCGCCTTCCATTCGGATGGGGTGATGTAGCCCTCTTCGACCATCCGCCGCAGCACGTATTCGCGGCGCTCGCGGGCCTCGGTCGGGTGGGCGAAAGGCGAGTACCGGCTGGGCGCTTGGGGCAGCCCGGCCAGCAGCGCCATTTCGGCCAGGTTCAGGTCCCGAACGTCCTTGCGAAAGTAGTTTTGGGCCGCTGCCTGGACTCCGTAGGACTGATTTCCCAAAAAGATTTGGTTCAGGTAGCGGGCCAGGATCGTGGCCTTGTCGAAATGGGCCTCGAGACGCCGGGCCAAGATGGCCTCTCGGATCTTGCGGGTGATGTTGCGGGCACTGCCCTCCCGGTATCCCTGTTCGGCGATCAAAATCGACTTGGCCACCTGCTGGGTGATGGTCGAGCCGCCCTGCACCACCCGGCCCGCCTTCAGGTTCGCGATGGCGGCCCGGAGGATGCCGAATGGATCGATGCCGGCGTGCTCGAAGAAGCGGTCGTCCTCCGATGCGACGAAGGCCTGGGCCAGCTTCGGCGGAATGTGCTCGTAGGGCACCACCTCCCGCTTTTCCCGATAGAGTTCCCCGATCACTTGGCCGGTCTGGCTGACGATCCTGGTCACCACTGGGGGGCGATACTCGGTCAGCCGCTCGAACTCGGGCAGGCTGCGGGCGTGGTCCTGATAGATCGCCACTGCGGCCAGCAAGCCGCCGAGCGAGGCGATCAGGCCGACGTAAGCGGCCCACCGGACAGGTATCCACCAACCCCCCGGTCGCTCTCCGTCGATGCGTACGAACATGGTGCTTTCAGCCGGTCAGCGTCGACCCGGCCCGCGCCGGGGTTGGCGGCGCCCCTGGCCGGAGCGTCCCGAAACGGTGCGGGCGTCCGAGGTTCCGTCGGATCGGCTCGCGCTGCAACCGGCGGCGATCCCCGAGCGCCCCTTCGCTTTGCCGCGGGCTGCCTTGCGGTGCGGTAGACCGATCCGACCCAGCTCGGATGCTTCGAGCAACCCGCGCTGGGCTTCGTTCAAACGGCGTTCGAGGCGCACCTTCGACGTCACCACCCCTCCCGCTCGGATGCGGGACGAGACGTTCGAGGTCCGCTCACGCACGGAAGGAAATGTGCCACTTCCGCCCCTGCGCCTGCAACCGGAAAGCCGGTGCATGGATGACCACCCTCCTTTCACCGAAGTCCGATCGGAGTCATGGTCCGGTCATCGGGTGGCGCTCACGATGCTGCCCGGAAGAACGGGTCTGGCAGCCCGGCCGGTAGGGAAATGGACGAAGCAGCCACATTGATCGAGACTCGGGCGGGGAATAGCGTGAATCCGCCCGTGCAACGCAACGCTTTCATCGTCGACGGCGACCACGACTATGCGCTGATGGTCGGTGCGCCACTGCAGGCCGACGGTCTTTCGGTGGCCTTCGCCGAAGCGGACAAAGACCCGCTCGACGACATCAAAAAGCAGCGGCCCGACGTGGTGCTGGTGCGAGCCGAAGGGCGCGGCACCGAGTCCGGCTTTTCGCTCGTGAGCCGCATCAAGAACAACCGTCGCTTTCGCCGCACGGCGGTGGTGGTCTACAGCCCCGATCCCGACTGCGAATCGGCGATGGACGGCCATCGGCAGCAGTCGGTGCCCGCCGATGGCTACCTGGTCTTGCCTTCGCAGCCGCCCTATCGCTGGGAGGATCTGAAGAGCGTGGTGCAAGGCCTGCTCGTCAGTCGCGACCGCGAAGAGCAACCGCCGCCCCTGCCGCCGCCCGACGAGGGCGAGGTGAAGCCCCTCAGCCAAGAAGACGAGGCGCTGTTGGCGCAGATCCGTTCCGGGGAGCACGCGCCCCTTTCTGGCATGTCCGAAGACGTGCCGATTTCGGACACCCACAACCTTCCGCTCACCGAGGATGGAAGCGACCGGCCGCGGCGGGGCTTGGGGGCTCGGCGGGCCACCGCCGACGCGAAGCTCGACCGCTTGCGTCAGCAACTGCGTCAAAAAGAGACCGAGCTCACCAAGTACAAGGAGCTGTTCCGCAGCAAGGAGCGCGAGTATCACGAAAACGCCGAGAAGCTCCTGGAAAAGGACGTGGAGCTTCAGGGCCTGCGCATGCAGGTGGAAGACCTGACCACCAGCGAGGCGCAGCTGCGGCAGGAGCTGGACCGGCGCACCGAGGAGTACAACGCGTCGTTCAACGCCCTTCAGGAAGAGAAGATCGTTCGGGAGAACGAGCTCATTCAGGTCGTGGCCCTGAAGGAAAAGGAGCTCGCCGACACCCAAGCAGAGCTGGCCGCGGCCCGGCGCGACGCCGAAGACCAAGCCGAAACCCAGACCCGACGGATCGAGGATCTGGAAAGCCAGCTTGCCTCCACCGAAGCGAACGTCGCCGATCTCGAGGACCAGGTCAGGGACCGGGACGGAACCATCGACACGCTTCGGGCGGAGCTGTCCGAAGAGCGGACCGAGCGCGGCTCTTTGGAGCAGCTTCGGGACGACCTTCGCGCCACCCTCGGCCTGCGGGACTCGCGGATCGCCGAGCTGGAAGCGGGCACGGTGGAGCTGAGGGGCGAGCTGTCGGCGGCCGCGGATCGGATCGACGGGCTGCAGGCCCGGTCTCGAGAGGCCGAGGCGGAGCAGGAGCGGGCCCTGACCCAGCTTCGGACCGAGCTGGACGAATCCCGGGCGCAAGCGGCCCAGACCGAAGCCGAGCTGCGGGATAACGTCGCCGACCTGCAGACCGCTCTCGAAGGTCGAACTGCAGAACTCGAAAGCGAGCGGGCCGAGCGGGCCGACGAGCGCAGCCGCTTCGAGGACCAACTCGCTTCGAAGGACGCCGAGATCGGTGGCCTGTTCGACGATATCGAGCGGATCCGGCAGGACGCAGCCGCCGAGAAGGGCCGGCTCGAAGGAGAGCTGTCGGAACGAGACGGCACCATCGCCGAGCGAGACCGGACGTTGGCTGAGCGCGATGCCACCTTGGCCGAGCGGGAACAGACCCTGGCGCAGCGCGAGGCCACCATCGCGGACCAGGCGGCCACGCTCGAAGAGCGCAACGGATGGATCGGCTCGCTCGAGGCCACTTTGGCCGACCGGGACGCCCACATCGGCCAGCTCGAGGCCGACCTGGAATCGACCCAGGCCCAGGCTGCGGCAGACCTGGCGGAGCTTCGGGACGAGATGGAGCGTGCGCTCCGGTCCGCGGCCGAGGACAAGGCCCAGGCGCTGGAAGCGGCCGCGAAAGACAAAGCCCAGGCGCTGGAAGCGGCGGAGTCCGACAAGTCTCAGTCTTTGGCGGAGCTTCGGGACGAGATGGAGCGTGCGCTTCGGTCCGCGGGCGAGGACAAGGCCCAGGCGCTGGAAGCGGCCGCGAAAGACAAAGCCCAGGCGCTGGAAGCGGCGGAGTCCGAGCGGGAGGTGGCGCTCGAGCAGGCCCGGACCGAGGCGGAAGCGCAGCTCGCCCGAGCGCGAGACGAAGGGGCCCAGGCTTTGGAAGAAGCCCGCCAGGCCGCCGACCAGGCCCTGGAGGCGGCGAAGACCCGGGCGCGCGAGGAGCTGGAATCGGTTCGAGCCAGCGCAGCCGCCGAGCTGGACGCGGTCCGCGACGAAGCCGCCGGCCGGCAAGCGGCCTTGGAGCACGAGGTGTCCCGCCGGGACGAATCGATCCGGGAACTGGAGCACGAGCTGGAAAACAGCCGGAGCCGAGGGTCGCAGCTCGAACACTCCCTTCGAGAGAGTCGCACTCACTCCGAGGAGCTCGAAGCGGAGCTGGAGCGCACGCGGGTGGCGCGCACCCAGGCCGAAGAAACGATCCAGAGCCTGCAAGCCCAGCTCGCCGAAGAGTCGGATCGGCGGCGTGACGAGGCGGAGACCGCCGCCGAACGGATCGCCGGGCTCGAGAGCGAGCTCGCCGAGCTCGGGCGGGCCCGCCGATCGGCCGACGAAAAGAACGAAGCCCTCACCCAGCAGCTCGAACAGACCCGGTCTCGCCTGTCCGAAGTGGAAGGACAGCTCGATGCCCGCACCACCCAGCTGGCCGAGTCGCGGGAGACCTTGGCGCAGCGGGACGGGCGGCTGTCGGAGCTGCACGAAGCGCTGAAGACCGAGCAGGCCGAGCACCAGGAAGCCCTGGCCCAGCTGGAGGACCTTCGCAGCCGTCACGACCAACGGGGTGCGGAGATCGGCCGGCTGGAGGGTCGCGTGTCCTCGCTGCAGGATCAGGACAAGAGCCTGCGCACCGAGCTCGAAAAGCTCCAGGGGCAGCAGGCCAGCACCCAGACCCAGCTGGCCGAGCGCAGCTTGGAGCTGCAGTCCGCCCGAGCCGAGCTCGAGGACAAACAGCAAGCCCTGCGGGAGACCCGAGAGCTGCTCCAGGGACGGGAGGAGCAGCTGGGCTCGTTGCGCGAGGAGCTATCCTCCGCCCGCGAGGAGCAGAAGAAGCTGGGCGCCGAGTTGGAGCAGCTTCGGCAAGCCCGCACCCGGGCGGAGCGAGACGGCGAAGAGCTTCGGTCCCGGCTGGAAGCGGCGCAGCAACAAAGCGCCGAGGTTCGAAAGAGCCTGGAAGCGGAGCAGGCCAAGGTGGTCCAAGCGTCTCGCCAGTACGAAGAGCTCGAAAACCGTTATTTCCGCGAGCTCGAGGAGCTGAACGACGATTTCATGGAGCAGCAGCAGGCCGCCGAAAAGGAGCACAGCGAAGAGGTGGAATCCCTTCGCAAAGAGCTGCTCGAGACGAAACGCCAGCTGAAGACCAGCCAGCTCGCGAACAAGCAGCTGCGGGACAAGGTCGCCAAGCTCGAGCAGGACGTGGCCCAACAAAGCTCCTTGGACGACGAGTTCGAGGCGGCCCTCTCTTCGTTGTCCGAAATGGGGCCGGCCGGGGTCGACCTTCCGCCCTTGGCCTCCAGCGAGCTGCCGGACTTGGGGCCGGACGGTTTGCCTGCGGTGGAGCGTCTCCCCGGGGCGTCCCCGGCGGGAGGGCCGCCCACCGCCGAATCGGGGGATGCTCCGTGGCAGGACGAAGGGGAGCGCACCGACGAGCAGGCATTGGGAAGCGCCGCCCTGCAGACGGAGGTTGCCTCGGAAGAGGTGACCCACGTGGGAGATCCGGCAGATTCGGACCCTCGGAACGAGGGCGGTCCCGACGACATCCTGAAGGCCTTCGACGTCAAATTCGGTGGCTCGTGAGGCGGAACTCTCAGGCCTCGCGGGGACATTCCCCGGCCCCATCGGTGCCGGCCGCACCCGAGGTGCAGGTTCGCGCTTGGCTCGGTCTTCCTGCCTGGGCTAGCGCGAATCCGATGGCGCGATGCGCAACCAAACCGGACCGCGAGTCCTTCGAGCCGGCCGGTCGTTTCAGGGCCGCCGTTTCGAGCCCGAAGTCCATCTCACCCACCGCACGGCGGGCTCCGAGAGGTCCGGCTCCATGTGCCTGGAGCGCGGCCATCGCGTCCGCCCTGCTCTGCGGCGCCTGCGCGTCCGGTGGCGCTGCGAGCGCCGGAATGACCGAGGCCTCCGAAGACGACCAGGCCTTTCAAGCCCCGGCGCTCAACCCCGACCGCGGCGAGTCGGTGCCCCGCGTGCGGTTCGCCGCCACCCCGGAAGACAACTGGACTTTGGCGGAAAGGGCGTTCGAGAAAAAGAAGTGGCTCGCAGCCCAGCAGTACTATGCGTTCATTCGCGCCAAGTTTCCGTATACACACTACGCCGCATCGGCCGACCTTCGCATCGCAGACTGCCAGTTCGAGCGAGAACATTACATCGAAGCGATAGACAGCTACCAGAACTTCATTCGCCTGCATCCCACCCACGAAGATGTGCCTTTCGCGGCGTTTCGAACCGGAATCGCCTACGCAGAACAGATTCCCCGTGGTTGGTTCCTGATCCCACCGGCCTACGAAAAGGACCAGACGGCGATCCAAGATGCAGCGCGGGCCCTGTCCGAGTACCTGCGGCGCTATCCCAACCACGGCAAGGTCGAAGAAGCCAAAGAGGTGTACGCCGACGTGCGGGAACGGCTGGTGAAACACGAACGGGCCGTGGCCGACTTCTACCGGCGCACCGGCCACGAGCGGTCCTACGCGGTCCGGCTCGAGGTGATCCGCCGAAACTTCGGCGATGTGGGGCTCACGCCCGCGCTGCTCCTCGAGATCGCCCGGGTGCGGGCCGACCTGGGACAGGTCGAAGCAGCCCGGGGGGCCTTCGAAGAGATGGCGCGAGAATTCCCCGAAGCCCAGCAACTGGCACGGCGAAAGGAACTGCTGGCCCGCGCTCATGCCCAGGCCGAGGCCCGGGCCCGCGAGGAAGACGGTCCGAAGGCGACCTCCGATCCGTTCGCCGACCCCTCGGCCCTGCAGCCGGACTCCAGCGTCACGCTGGACAGCTTGTGACCGGCGAAGGCGTCAGGAAGCGGCTGCTGCGGTCCAGCCGGGCGACGACGGCGCGCGCTTTCGCACGAGGGGATCTACGGGCTCGGGCGCGTGGGCCCGAAAGCACAGTTCCGGCAGCCGGGCCTTGAGCGCGTCGAAGTCCGGGGCTTGTTCCACCTGGACCCGGCAGCCCGGGTAGGTCAGACCCAGCTCCATTGCCCAACGCGAAGCGGCCACCCCGTGCGGGGTGCTCCAGACCCCGAGCACCGCCTGCGCTTCGCTCAACACGATGAAGTGTGCCATGCCGTCCCTCCGTCGCCGCGACCGCTGCTGCCGTCCCGGCGGGGTGGAGCGGGTCGGTCGACCCGCTGTGGCCCTCCCGTGGACCACGGACGTCGAGTCCTAGCATCCGCGATCCGAAGTTGTTAAGAGGCGGTGCTTCGATTTCGCCGATGGAAGTGTCCCGGTGAGCCCGCTGAAACGCCACGCCACCGCGTCCACCCTGGGCCTGTTCGCCGCGCTGTGCTTCGGACTGTCGCTGGCGCCGGTTCCCGGGTGGCTGCGGCCCCTGGATGTTCTGACTTCCGACGCTCCGGTCGAGGCCTTGTGGAGCGCCCTGGTCACCCGGCCCCGTTCGGTGCCCCGGCCGTCTCAGGGATACGTCGCCGGAGGCGGGGCCTTGGACATCGCCGAAGAAGACCGATGGGTCGAAGAGGATCGGGACGCCGAGGAGACCACCGAAGAGGTGGCCGTGCGCACCCGCGACGCGCCGCCTCCACCCGCGACCTGGACACCGCCCCCGCGTCCTCGTTTCGAGCGATGGGTCGAGCGGCTCGGCTTGGAGGCGTCAGCGATGGAGATCCCTTGTGTGGAATCCATCGAGGGTGCTGATGGTCGGGAATGTCGTCGGGCCGCACTCGATCGTTTTTTCGCGAGACTGCGCAAGCTCGAGGCTTCAGACTCCCATCTTTCGGCTCCGCGCGACTCGGTTCGGATTGTCCACTACGGCGATTCGCTGATC
>DAPKRQ010000223.1:0-9005 GCA_031800475.1 Myxococcales bacterium LLY-WYZ-16_1 | reverse complement strand
GCCAGGCCGGCCGCCCCGACGACGCCCAGGGTCTTGAGGAGGGTCCGTCGATCGGTCATGCTTCATCCGTTTCTACGGAAGCGTCAATTTAGTTCCTTTCATCTGCTGATATGTTCCGATACTGTCTGACCAATAGTCTATATATCGATACGAGCGGCCCTCACGGTACCGGAAACAGTACGCTCAGTGTGTGGAGTTTACCCGTCGCTCAGGTCTCATTTACTGGGGTGCTTATATATATGGGCTCGTCAGTCGCCCGCGGCCGGTCTCGGACGACGTCTCGGCGGGGCGGGGAGTGCTCCTTTCGGCTCGGGGGCCCGATGGCTCCCTCGAGCGGTCCGATGGCTCGTCCGAATGGATGTCGCTCAGCGGAGGGGGGGGATCGACCGGAGGCCAGGTCGACAGGCCGTCCTCGTCGGGGATCGGGACGCCGGGGTCGGTTGGAGGCAACGGCAGGCCGTCGTCCCCTTGGGCTTGCTGGTTGGAAGTCGGCGGCGGGACGCCGAGGCCCGGTTCGTCTTCGAGCCACAGGTCGCCCGTTTCCACGGGCTGCAGCTGAAAATCCTGGCCCTCCAGGGTCAGGGGTTCGTCTTCGACGGGAGCCAGGGTGTCCGGGGCAAAGATCGGCGCCAGGGTCTCTTCGGTCGTCTCCGTGCCGTCGGGTTGCGGCATTTCCTCGACCTGTCCGGGCTGGGTCGCGTCGACGATGGGCCCTTCGATCGAGCGCAGCTCGGAATGGGTGCGCGGAGGTCGCGGGGCCTGCTTTCGGCGGATCACCTGCGTGACTTCGATCCGCCGCGGTGGACCCTTGCGCGGGGCGACCTGCAGGCCCAGGTCGGCGGCCAGGTCGAAGAACAGCGGTCTCGTGGGAGGTGCCGCCGGGACCGGTTCGGCCAGCGGCGCAGAAGGAGCCGACTCGGGCACCTTCAACCGTTCGTGGTGGGAGCGGCGCGCAAGCAGGTCTGCGGCACGCTCCGGGGCTCCGGCCTCTTTGTAGACCTGGCCGAGCAGCCGGAGGGTCCGGCGGTCTTCCGGCGCCAGGGCTAGACAGCGCTGCAGTTCCACGTACGCGACCTTGGGCCGACCCGCTGCGATCAACGCGCGTGCTCGCTCGATGCGGCCTTCCAGATGGCCCGGATTGCGGTCGAGTCCGTGCTCGCTGACCCGCAGGGCCTCGAAGGCGTGCCCTCGGCTCAGCAGGGCGTCGGCCAAGGCGGCGAAGGTGCCGTCCGGGTCCGCTTTGAACCGGGCCACCAGGGCCTTGAGCGCCTCGTCGCGCTCGGGCATTTCGGCTGGCGTGGCCAACGACCGCACTCTAGGCAGGAAACTCCAGTTGAAAAACCCCGGACAGGCGGGGGAAAAGCGGTCGGTGCCGCGAGGAGCCAGCCAGGCGCCCCTCGGCCGCGGTAGAGCGGCGGTCGGCATCGAGGACACCCGAATGGATCGAACTCCCCAAAAGCTCCCGCATCGAACTGTCGGCCCCCTCTCGGGGGGTCTATGGAAACCCTGTATCCGTACGCCCCGGAGCTGGACGGCGGCCGTGACCATGGCGGTCGTTTGGGCGAGCGCCACCCCCGCGCTCTCCCAGACGCCGGGCCTGTCGACCCAGAACGACGTGTTCGTGTTGGAAGGCAACCCGCGCTACGTCTCCGTCCAGGCGGGCCAGACCGGCATCTCCGAGGACAACAAGCAGGCACTGGTCGGCGATGTCACCGAGGACATCGAGGTCGGAGAAAGCTTCGACGTGATGGTCGTCTTCACCGCTTTCGACGACCGGGCCAACGACGACTCGGGCATCGACTTTCAGCTGATCCACAACACGGTCCAGGGGATCGGCCTGCAGAGCATGGACAACGACTTCCGTGAAGACTTCGGTCTTTCTCCGAATGCGCGGGTGTCGGCGGTCATCTACGTGAACCCATGGACCTATCTGGGTCTCGACTTCGACAGCAATCCGAGCCTCACCTCCCAGCAGTTGGCGCCGTTGCTCGAAGAGACGTTCCAAAAAGACCTGGCTCGGGCCATCGGGCGGCGCTGGCTGTTTCGGGCCGCATTTCGAGAGGGCATGGCCCTTTCGTTTTCGCTTCGCAACGGCAACTCCGACTCCGATTTCCTCTGGTCGAACATCGCCGATTCCGGCGGCTCGCTCATGGGCGGAAAAGACTTCGAAGAAGTGGGCGACGGTCAGTTCGAGTTCGTGGGTGAAAACGAGCGCTTCGTTCCACTGGACCGATACCTGATGGGCATGCTGAGCGCGAACGAGGTTGCCGAAACCGAGCTCTATTACATTCAAGGTGCAACTTTCGAGGGGGGTATGGTCTTGCCCGGAGGTGCATTCCCGGTTCCGTTGGGAGGGATCTTGAGTGGCACCAAGGTGCCGGTGACAATCGACCAGATCATCGCGGGCATGGGACCCCGTGTCCCTTCGGCGAGCTCCGACCTTGCCCGTCCCTTCAAACGATTCGTGTTCGGAGTGCTGACCCGTGACGAGTTTCAGGGAGCCAGCGAATTCGGGGACCTTCGAGCAGCGGTGGAAGACCTCCGGATTGCCTTCGCCGATACGTGGCAGGAGCTTGCGGGAATTCAGGCGTGCACGGCCATCGAGGACCTTCGAAATACCTGCCCCGAGCCGCAGCTGCGGCTCGAAGCCTTCTCGGTCCAAGGCCCGGGAGGGAATGCGATCGCCCCGGGCGACACGGTCGACCTGGATCTGCTGATCACGAACACCGGCTCCGGTCCGGCTGCGGGGGCCCGAGCGGAATTCGATCCGGGCGACACCCTGCTGGAGCTGTCCCCGTCGGCGGTCGATCTTCCGACCGTGGACGAGGGTGATTTGGTGCAGCTGCCCAATCCGGTTCAGCTCACGGTCAATGCGACCACTTGCGGGACCCCGATTCCGCTGGGGGTGACGCTTCGGCTGTCCGAGGGGCCGGTGGTTTCCAACACCTTGAGCATTCCGGTGGGCACCGAGCAGCTGCGCTTCGACCCTCTGGATGAGGCCCCCAACTGGCGCGTGGACCCGGAAGGGACGGACACCGCCGACGACGGGACCTGGGCCCTGGCCGTGCCCAGTGAGGTCCGGAGCCTGGGCGGGACGATCACGCAGCCAGACGAAGACCACACGCCGGAAGACGCATCCGACCTGGCGTTCATCACGGGTCCGCGCTCTGATGGCTTGTTCTCCCGGTCCGATCTGGACGGTGGCCGCACCACGCTTCAGACCCCCGTGATCGCCATCGGCGAAGCGCGGGCTCCGCTGATGCGGGTTTGGCTGTGGCGCACGGCGACCGACTTCACGGTCAACCCCCCCGAAGAATTGGACAACCCGCTCGTGATCGAAGCTTCGACCGACGGTGGGGAGACTTGGACCGTCATCGAGGAGTTCCGAGAGCAGACCGAGACATGGACCCTGCTCGAAGTCGACCTTCGTTCAGCGGGGATCGAGCCCAGCAACCGGACGCTGTTCCGTTTTTGGATCGAAGAGAACGAGAGTACCGAGAACATCGAAGCGGGTGTCGATGACTTCGAGGTCATCGACTTTCTGCCGGGCTGTCCGCAGGTGCCGGACGACGTGGACCCAGATCCAGACCCGGACGAGGAGGAAGAAGAGGGAGGCGGCTGTACGCAAGGTGGCGCCGCCCGATCCTCTCGGGTCCTTCTGGCCATCGGTCTGGCCGCGTGGTGGGTTCGGCGCCGTCGCACGGCGACGTGACCGGCAGGATGTCCCGATGGGGGGGATTGGTCCGGTTTTGGGAGTTCGCGGGCGGCATCCTGTGGGCGCCCAGAGCCACGATACGCCGGGTGCTGGTCGGCGAGGGGCCGGGCCTTGGGTGGCTGCTCGTGCACGCGGTGCTGTTGACCGCGGCCGTTCGGCCCACCGGTTTCGGACAAGCGTTGCTGGTGGGGCGCACCTCCCCTTTGGGCGGTCTTCAGATGGTCCTGCGCCTGGTGACCGGTCGTTTCGCCCTGCTGTGGATCGGGGTCGTCGCGATCGGAGTCGCTGCAGCGTTGGTCGTGCGGCTCCGCCGAAGCGACGTGGACGTGCAGGCCGTGGTCGATGCAGCAGCGCTTTGCGTCGTCCCCACCATGGTCCTGGCGACCGCAGGGGTGTTGCTTCGAACCGTCGGTCTCGAGATTTCGGCGTTGCCTCACCGAACTCTGAGCGGAGGGATCGATGGGGTGCTCTTGCGGGCGGTCGTGGGCTACGGCTGGACCGTGTTGTTGTGGGGGCTCGTGTGGAAAGCCTCTTGGCGGCTGTCTTCCGATCGGAGCTCTTCGTCCCCGGCGCCGGATGAAGTTCGCTCCACTTCCTGAAGTCGCCTTCGGGCGGCTTCGAGGACGGCTCGGTCGAATACGCAGCCCCAACCGTAGGCCGACATCTTCTTTCGATTTGGACCGATCCCTTTCGCATCGAGCCATACCGAGGTGAGAGCCACGCCTCGAGACACACCTTCGTTCGCGGCCTGCACGAGGCTCTTCAGCGTGCTGGCGCAATCCCGATCGGGTCGGCACAGGGTGCGTTCGTCGAATTCCGCCAAAACCCAGCTGCGCGTTCGACCGAGCAGCTGAGCTCGAACCCGCTCGGTCAGCGGGCCGAGCATTTCCTCCGGGTGGAACATGGTGGGCTGGTAGCCGACGGCGCAGCGAAGGGATCGGTTCTGCACGTCGGGTCGAGTGAGCCACTCTGGCACGTCGTCCACCGGGTACTGGCGGGCGATGGCGTGCAGGTGGGCCTGCTTCGGATCGATCCGGATCCCGGCCTCGTCGGCGTCGAGGCACGCGCACGCGTAGGTCCGCTCCGCTGCCCGAAACGGACCGGTGCCCTCCACGTCGAACCACAGCTCCACGTCTGCCGCTTGCCGGATGTCGTCCACCAGGCGGTCGTCGATCTCGACGTACAGTGCCACTTTGGACCAGCGCCCTTGCTGTGTTTCTTCGACTTCTTGGGCCGTGGTCACCACCGAACGGAGCATGCCAGCGAGGTTCTCCGCGGCGCGCCGCTCGGCGAGTGCCCGCATGCGCCGATCGTTCCAGCGGAACGCCCGGCCCGCGACGCCCAAGCCGCAGATGCGATCCGGGCGGACCAGCGCGCCGGTCACGCAGCTGGGGGCCGGAGTCGGGTCGGGAAGGCGCGACCGCCGGTCGAATCCGGGACCGACCCGTTCGGTCGGGCCGCGGCAGGCCAGGCCTGCACCCAAGCCGAGCACCAAGGCCGAGGCGGCAGCGAGCGGCATGGGCGTGCGACGCTCGATTCGAAAGGAACGTCGCGGTCGGCGTTCTGTGGGTTTCAGGTTCAAAAGACCTTCCTTTGCGTACATGCCCCTACCGGTCGCTGCGGCGTCCGCGCAACCGCGGGTGCCGTTTCGCCCGAAAAGCGCTGAAGACGGACGACCGAGACCGGTCGTGCCTTTTGGTCATGATTGCAGTCACGGGTTCGGCGCCCCGGAGCGGGGTCGTGCAGGAGCGTTCGGTGCAGCCTCCCTTTCGGAGGGCCTGCACCGGCTTCAAGGCGAGTGAGCTGCCCGGGGTGGAGCCGGGCACCGATCGCCGGGGCAGCCTCGAGACGCATAGACTCCCACCCGGTCCCTTCGCCAAGATCTCCGTGTCGTGCGGAGCTTGAGCAGATTGCTGGTGGCCATGGCGATGGCGGGTTGCGAGGGAAGGCTGGCGGCTCCCCAGCAAGTGGCTGACGCCGAGCCGGCTCCGGGGACTGGAGCCTCAGACCCTGCAACCGGGACGGAGTCAGGGAGCGGCGACCCGGGTGGCGGGGTCTCTGGGCGGCCCGAGCCGACTCCGGATCGCCCGGTGTTTCGCTGCGATGAGGGGACGGAGCCCGTTGCGGCAACGTTGAAACGACTGACTCGCGCGCAATACCTGAGGGCCCTCGAGCAGCTGGCGGCCGAAGCAGTGGGCCCCGGCCCAGCCCGTACGCTCGTAACGGAGCTTCCACTCGAACGACTTCCCCCCGACGTGCTGTCGGAGGACCAGGATCATCCCACCATGGTTCAGGCTGTCGGCCAGTCACACGTCGATGGGTGGCACGCCATCGCCCTACGACTGGGGGAGGCGGTCTCCCCGGACTTGGCCGCGTGGTGTGACGACCCGGATTGCGTCGAAACCGAGATCCGGCAGCTGGCCGAGACCGCTTTTCGCAGGCCGCCCCTTCCGGTGGAGACCGCGTTTCTCGCCGACGACGTGTTTGGGGCAGCCCCCGATCCCGAGGCCGGCTGGTCGAGCGTGGTGTCGGTGCTGGCCGAGTCGCCGGATTTTCTGTACCGCCTCGAGCAGGGGCGCGACGGCACCACGGCTCCGGGCGGGCGCTTGCTGACCGACTACGAGCTGGCGAGTCGACTGGCGTTTCATTTTTGGCAAGCGCCCCCGGACGCCGAGCTGCTGCAGGCTGCTGCCTCCGGGGAGTTGTCGACGGATTCCGGCTATCGGGCCCAGGTGGATCGGCTCTTCGACGACTCCCGGACTCGGCAGGCCATGCATGGCTTCTTCGAGGCTTGGCTGGAGCTGGAGGCCGTGCCCGACATGGACGCGAACCTGGACCGGGATGACTTCGTCGCTTATGCCGGCGATGACCTTCCCGGACCGAACCTGACCCAGGAGCTGGTGGCGGACACCCTCGCATTCGTGGACCACGTGACCTGGGACGAAGGCGGACCCCTATCCGACCTCTTCACCGATCCGACCGCGGTTCCGCCGTCGACCGCGGTGGCTCGGCTTTACGGGTTGGACGCTGCACCGGGAGAGCCCGTGGAGCTCGAACCGACCGAGCGAGCCGGCATACTCACCCGGCCTGCGCTTCTAGCTTACAATCAAGCGGCGACCCGCCCGATCATGCGAGGTGCACGGGTGCGCGTCCGACTGCTCTGTGAAGACCTAGAGCTTCCCGACAACATGGATGACATTCAGATTCCCGAGGGAACGCCGACGCAGACCACGCGAGACAAGGTGGTCGAGCTCACGGAGGTGCCAGGGTCCACCTGTGAAAATTGTCATCGGCTGTTGAATCCCTTCGGTTTTGCACTGGAGTCCTTCGATGCATTGGGGCGATTCCGCTCAAACGAGCGCTTCTACGACTCCGATGGCCAGCTGGTGTCCGAAATCCCGGTGCATACTGCCTCCCAGACCTTGCTGGACGGTTCGGTCGCGGACTTCACCGATGCGGTGGGGATGAGTCGAGCTCTGTCCGAGAGTCGGCAAATGCAGGCTTGTTTCGCTCGCCACTACTTTCGGTATGCCTTCGGTCGAAAAGAGGACGTCGTCCGAGATGCATGTATCCTCGAGTCGTTGCGCAGTCGGATCGCCGAGGGCCAGCCGCTCGCAGATGTCCTGAAGCAGGTCGCACTGGAACCCGAGTTTCGCCGGGTCTACGAGGAAACATCTCCATGACATCCATCGTCCGCACCGGTCGCCGTCACTTCTTGCTCGGAGCAGGGGGAGGTTTGCTTTCGATTCCCTTCCTGGGTTCGTTGGAATCGAAGCGAGCGCGAGCGCAGTCCGCTCCCCAGCTTCGTCTCGTGGTCTTGGGGACGGACCATGGTGGCGTTTGGCCCGAAAACATGTATCCCGCGCAAGGCTCGGTCGAGACCCGTCGACTCTACGATGCCACCGGCGAAGTCCCAGCCCACGACGTGCGGTGGTCCGCGCTGCAGCTGAGTTCGGAGGGCGGGCGCGCCTGGTTGTCGCGGGTGCTCGAGGCCGACGCGGGCCGACTGACGCCCTCCCTCGTGGGGAAGATGAACGTCTTGGGCGGCGTCGACATCTCGACCTACATCGGCCACAACCGGGCCTGCTTCACCGGGAACTTCGGCGCCAACGACCAGGGTCGAAGCCTTCACGGCGTGCAGGTGGCAACCGTCGATCAGGTGGTCGCTGACCACGAGCCCTTTCACCGGTCACCTTTCCGCCAGCGAAGCATGAACTTTGGGATTCGATACGGTGTCAGCTCCAACCTGCGCCACTCCGCATCGGCCCGCCGGGTCAACGGAACCGTGGCTCCGGTGCAGGCGACCGACAATCCGGAGGTGTTGTGGCGGGCTCTGTTCGAAGGCGCGGCGGGAGGAGATGAACCGGCCGGCGTGCCCGTCGTGGACCACGTGATGGAGCACTACCGCCGCCTGACGAGGGGGGCTTTCGGGGAGGCCCGGCGGCTTTCCCGATCGGATCGAGAGCGGCTCGAATCGCACATGACGCTGTTGAGCGAGGTGCAGCAGAGGGTGGCTTCCCTTGTGGAGTGCGGCAGCGTTGCGGAGCCCCGGCCGGACTGGGACGACGACGTGGATCTGCTGCGCCACGCCGTGGACCTGTTCGTGGCCGCCATTCGTTGCGGGGCGAGCAACGTCGGGGTCATCACGGCGGCGGGCGCACGCGTGACCAACGATGGGGGCTGGAACAACTGGCACGAGCAGGTGGCCCACAACGGGGGAGGGGACCGGGCTTCGCCGTCGTTCAATCCCGAGTTTCAACGAATCAATTGGCGAGCACACCGGCGGTTCTTTGAAGAGGTGTTCCTTCGTTTGGTCGAGGGGCTCGATGTGGAGGAGGAATCCGGACAGACTTACCTCGACCGAAGCCTGGTCTACTGGGCGATGGAAAGCGGAGACCGGACCCACACCAATTTCTCGGTGCCCATCGTCACGGCCGGGGCGGCGGGTGGGTTTTTCGAGACGGGCCGCTACGTGGATTTTCGAAACCGGGCGAACGACCGTCTGGTGAGCGAGTCGGATCCGGAACGGTACCCCGGGATCCTGATGAATCGATTTCTGGGAAATGTCCTGCAGTCCGTCGGCGTGCCCCCGGACGTGTATCATCGGGAGCTTCAGACCGTTCAGCCCGAGGCCTACGCCAACGGGACCCGCGGCTACGGGGTTCGGGAGTATCACCCCCACAACTTCTGGCGCCGGGTCGATCTCGAGCGTCAGATCTGGCCCAGTCACCACTTCGAGGATGGCGACGGCCTTCTCCCCGGGTGGGTCCGCGGCGCTTGAGCCCTCCCC
>DAPKRQ010000222.1:0-2494 GCA_031800475.1 Myxococcales bacterium LLY-WYZ-16_1 | reverse complement strand
CTTCAGCCTGGGGCGGGAGCGGGAACTGTTCGGGGAGCGCCTGTCGATCGGCGTCGAGCGGCGGTTTTCGTCCGACGACGGGGCCCGGCTCGCCCGGGCTCGGGCCGTTTCGGCCCGCTTCGGGGTCCCGCTGGCAGCGGTAGGCACCGTGCTGATGCACCACCCGGACCGAAAGCCTTTGCAGGACATCTTGACGTGCATCCGGATCGGAAAGCGGATCGACGAAGCGGGCCGTCGCCTGCTGCCCCATGGCCTGCACCACCTGGTGCCGCCCCAGGCCATGGTCGAGCGGTTTGTCGACGCACCCGACGCCCTTCGGCGAACGGTCGAGATCGCCGACGCCTGCCGGTTTCGGCTCGAGGAGCTTCGCCACGACTTCACCTTGGAAGTGCTGCCGCCGGGCGAGACCGGCGTGGGCTATCTTCGAAAGCTGGTCGAAAAGGGGGCTCGCGAGCGCTACCCCGACGGGGTTCCGGCCGAGGTTCGAGCCCAGATCGAGTACGAGCTCAACCTGATCGAGGAGCTCGACTTCTCCGGCTACTTTCTCACGGTCTGGGATATCGTGCGCCATGCCCGCTCGCAGCGCATTCTCTGTCAGGGTCGCGGATCCGCTGCCAACTCGATCGTGTGCTATTGTCTGGGGATAACGTCGATCGACCCGGTGCGCATGAGTCTTCTTTTCGAAAGATTCATTTCGGCCGAGCGAGGCGAACCGCCCGACATCGACGTGGACTTCGAGCATCAGCGGCGCGAAGAGGTGATGCAGTATGTCTACTCGAAATATGGCCGTGACCGTGCCGCCATGGTAGCGAATTTCATCTGCTACCGGGGAAAACTCGCCTACCGCGAGGTGGCCAAGGTGTTCGGGCTCGGCGACGACCAGATCGACGCCCTGACCCGAGGGAGGGGCCACTGGTCGAGCCCGTCCATGTCCGAAGACGAGCTCGCGCGGGCCGGGCTCGATCCCCGGGATGGCCGGGTGCGACAGGTGGTGCGCTGGGCCGAAGAGCTCCAAGGCTTTCCCCGGCACCTGGGCCTTCATTCCGGCGGGTTCGTCATCACCCGCGAACCGTTGAGCCGGACGGTGCCGATCGAAAACGCGACCATGGAGCAGCGCACCGTGATCGCCTGGGACAAACGCGACGTGGAGACCCTGGGGCTGGTCAAGATCGACCTGTTGGCCCTGGGCATGCTCACGGTGGTGCGCCGCACCTTCGACCTGGTGGCGGCCCACGAAGGGGTGCGGTGGGACCTGGGGACGCTGCCGGCCGAGGTGCCCGAGGTCTACGACATGATCGGTGACGCCGACACCATCGGCACGTTTCAGGTGGAATCTCGGGCCCAGATGCAGGTGCTGCCGAGGCTTCGTCCCCGCACCTTCTACGACCTGGTGGTGGCGGTGGCGATCATCCGTCCCGGTCCGATCCAGGGCGACATGGTGCATCCGTACCTGCGCCGCCGCGAGGGGCTGGAGCCCGTGGACTACCCCCACCCGGAGCTCGAAAAGATCCTGGGCCGGACCTACGGCCTGCCTCTGTTTCAGGAGCAGGTCATGAAGATGGCGGTGGACGTGGCCGGCTTTTCGCCCGGCGAGGCCGACGCGCTGCGGCGGGCCATCGGGTGGAACAGCCAGCTCCACATCGACCGGCTGCGGGAGCGGATCGTGAGCGGCATGCTCGAAAACGGCATCGAGCCGCCCTTTGCCGAGCGGATTTTCAAGATGATCCAGGGCTTCGGAGGCTACGGCTTTCCGGAGTCCCACGCCGCGTCCTTCGCCCTGATCGGCTACGCCTCGTGCTACCTGAAGCGCTACCACCCGGCGGCGTTTCTGTGCGCCCTGTTGAACAGCCAGCCCATGGGCTTTTATGGGCCGCACACCCTGGTCGAAGACGGACGCCGCCACGGGCTGCAGATCCGACGGCCCTCGGTGGTCCACAGCCAGGTGGAGTCCACCCTGGAGACGGCCGACCCGGAGCATCCGGCGGCCTGGTGGGCCGGCAGCGTCCACCGGGAAAAGACCCACACCCCGTGGGCCGACCGAATGGCCGGCCGGCCGATGCGGGGCCAACCGGTGCAGCCGGCGGTCCGGCTCGGGCTCCGGCAGGTGTCGAAGGTCGGGGACGAAGTGGCGGAGCGGCTGGTGGTGGCCCGCCGGCACGGGCCGTTTCGGGGGGTGGCAGACGTGGTGATCCGGGCGGATCTTCCCAAGGACGCGGCGATCCACCTGGCGGCGGCGGGGGCCTTCGACGATCTGGGCGTGTCCCGGCGCGAAGCCCTGTGGCGGGTGCTGTCGGTGGACCGAAAGGCCCCCCTGTTCGCGGCGCTGGAGGATGCCCCGATCCATCCCGGGTCGGAGTTGACCGAGGTGGAGCGGATGCAGGCCGACTATGCCCACCTGGGCCTGTCCACCGCGGTGCACCCGGTGGCGCTGCTCCGGGCGGACCTGCGCCGGGCGAAGATCGCGGGTTCGCTGCAACTCGAGCGCACCCCGAGC
>DAPKRQ010000221.1:0-11261 GCA_031800475.1 Myxococcales bacterium LLY-WYZ-16_1 | reverse complement strand
ACCCGGCACGGTGAACACGCCCCGGTTCGCCCGGTCGGGCAAGACCAGGGCAGCACCCTCGCGCACTTCCTTGAAAAGGAGCGCCGCCACTTCCTCCACCGGAATGCGGTGCGGCCCGATCTGGGCGGCCGGCTGAAAGGCCTCACCAGCGGTCCACGCGACCTGCATCTGCTGGCCCACGTGATCGGCCAGTCCCGAGCCGGCGGTTTGGCCCATCAGGCGACGGACCTGCTGGATGGCGCTGTGGGGCGAGCGCTGCGCGCGGCGCTGGGCCGGCTCTCCGACGATCGTCTTGCCGGAGGCGTCGATGTGGACCACGGACGGCAGGGCTTCCAACCCGCGTCGGGTCGGCACCATGCTCGGGCGGCCACCGACCACGGCGGCGGCCCGCGTGAACGCACTTCCCAAATCGACCCCGACGACCAGCTTGCCGGGCGGTGCTGGATCCGCCACCGGACGCTGCCAACCGGGAAACAAAGGCCGGGGCTCGGTCGCGACCGACAGGGGTTCAGGGGTTTGCCTCACGAGCTCGATGCGGGCTAGGGGCGTGACCTCGCCACTCTCCCGTTCAGCCTCCGGCGCAGCCGGCCGGCCGGAGGGCCAAACCTCGCCCGGCTCCCGAGCCGGGGCGACGGATGGCGGGGCAGGTGGGGCCGTCGGCGGCGCAGACGGCTGCGGAACGCCCGGCACCGGCAAGTCCAGATCGGCCGACAGATCCAGGCTGGTCGACAGGGACTCGGTCGGCCCGGAGGACGGGGGATTCGTGGCCAGCACCGCCGCGAGCAGCGAGCGGCTGGCGGCGGACCACTCCATGTCGAACCACGTCTGTCGGCTGTCCGCTCCCTTGTCCTGCACGCGGACATGTCCGTGACCGGACAGGGCGACGCTTCGGTTGCGATACAAGATCCAGATCTGGACCGGTTCGCCGGGCTCGAGCGTGCGCCGAACGGGAAGCCGAAGATGCCGCGGACCCACGCGGTGGGCGAACGAGCGTCGAAACTCGAGCGGGTCTTCGGCCCGCAGCCTGACGCGCAGGCGTTTCACGACCCTCCGTCTCCGGTCACCGCCCGTGCAGCATGGCCCGAAACCGTGCGCGAGTTAAAGACCGGTATCGATTTCTGCAATGTATATCCGTCCAATCAGGACCCGGGAACCCGGATCGATCGACGTCCGGAGGCCCGGCCGGACGGTGAATCCGTGATGTCGCATATGTGCTTTCATCACATCACCCCGCCAGATTACGCGCCGCGATCCGTCTCCGGAGCTCACGAGGAAGCTTCCCACCAACGACATCTGGATTGCCGCATGTTGCGATGCACCACCGCGCGCTGCTCCTCACGTACGACCTAGACTTCACGCAGGTTGATGGGCTCGACCTGCGCCTGCTGGCCGACCCATGGAGGCCACGCTGCCCTGGGCGAAATGATTTTCAAACGATTTCATTTGACGGAATTCGGGGTGTTGTAGCGGCCAGAGTCGAGGGGTCGGTCTAGCGCTTCGTGAGCGCGCGAAAACGGGGCACTGGCGGCCTCGAAGCATCGAGGTGACCCGATCGCGACATTCGGTTTCTGAAAGGGCGAATTTCGCGCCTCTGGGAAGCCAACTTTTGGGCGTGCTACCCTGGAACGCATGAGCGAAATCGCCAACGAGTCTGTCGTCCCTTGGGAGATCGTGCACAACGAGCTGGAGCGCTTGGCACGTCAAAAGGCCTCGATGGAGGCCGACGAAGCGATCTGGATCCGGGCCGCCATCGCTTCCGGTATGGCGCATGCGCTCGGCTATACGAACGTCGCTGCCTACCTCCATCAGCGGTTTGGCTACCCGCTCAAGATCGCCCGAGAGCGGGTACGGGTGGCCCGAGCTCTGAAAGAGCTGCCCATCCTGGCGAGCGACTTGCGGGAGCAGCGCATGAGCTGGTCGGCGATCCGAGAAGTGACCCGGGTGGCAACGCCTTGGACCGAGGGAGAATGGCGGGCAGCCAGCGTCGGGAAGTCGGTTCGCGAGGTGGAGCACATGGTTTCCGGACGCATCCCCGGGGACCTGCCGACAGATCCGCCTCGGCCCGAGCACATTCACAAGAAGCTGACACTCACCCTGTCGCCGACGGCCTTGGCGACATTTCGGGAAGCGGTAGCACGCCTTCAAAGCGAATCGGACGAGCCCCTGACCGAAGCGGATTGCCTCGAAGAGATGGCCCGACGTGTTCTGCACGGGCCTAAGGAGCCCTCGGAGCCCAGCTACCAGATCGCGTACACGGCCTGCCCCACCTGCCGGCGGGTAGAGCAGCACGCCGGAGGCGACGGAGTTCCGGTGGACGAGACCGTCCTCGAGCGTGCGGAGTGCGATGCCCGGGCAACGAAGCTCGACGGAAGCCGCAGCACCACGTCCATTCCCCCGGCGGTTCGACGAGACGTGCTGCTGCGAGACAAGCACCGGTGCGTGGTTCCCGGCTGCCGGAATACTCGATACTTGGACGTGCACCACATCCACTTTCGAGCCCACGGGGGCTCGAACGACCGAGAGAATCTCGCCACGGTCTGCGCCCGGCACCACGGCGCCCTGCACGAAGGAAGGCTTCGGATCGAAGGTCGGCCGTCGAGCGGTCTTCGCTTCTTTCACGCCGACGGAACGCCGTACGGAGAGCGGGCCGAGCCTCCAGCGGTGCAAGCGGTCTCGCACGCCATCACTGCCCTGATGAGCCTCGGCTTCGACAAGGATCAGGCCACCAGCGCCGTCCACTTCAGCAGCCCCCACGTGGGTGATGAGCTGACCGCCCAGGCGCTCGTTCGCTGGGCCTTGTCCCTGTTGTCGGAGGAGACTGGGTAACCTGGCCTCTACCCCAGCTACGGGCCGACGCGGCGAAGCTTCAGGGGCTGATCGAGGTCCGCGCCGGACAGCACCAGCGCTTCGCCCACCATCTTCATCCGATACCGGATCGGCGTACCCCGATCCGGTACGAGCGTCAGCTGCCCCTCTTGCCGGCGCCACGTGCCGGTG
Organism: Myxococcales bacterium LLY-WYZ-16_1; assembly: GCA_031800475.1. Lineage (GTDB taxonomy): Bacteria > Myxococcota > Kuafuiibacteriia > Kuafuiibacteriales > Kuafuiibacteriaceae > Kuafuiihalomonas > Kuafuiihalomonas phototrophica. The sequence continues at coordinate 8,264 of DAPKRQ010000221.1, read as the reverse complement.
CGATCCGCCACTTGGAAGCTTCCGTCCTTCCGCAGGACGAGTTCGATCCCGGAGCCGCGCCACCGGCCGGCCCAGGGGTTTTCGACCCGGCGATACCGGGCCACGATCCCCGAGCCTTCGAGCCGCATGCGGTCCGGCCCCTCCATCCGGACGCGAAGCCGCCGTGCCTCTTCCCCCGCGACCCGAAGGGCGAGCACGCCATCGGCGAACGCCGCCTGGCCGGATCGGCCAGCCAACCGAAAGCGACCATCGGGGGCGAGAACCAGTCTCGCCCCACCCTGCCCTTGCCAGGTACCGGTCAGCCGATCTGGGATCGCTAGCCCTTCGAAGCCATGGTCCGACTCGGCGGTGGCGCCAGCTCCGCCGGCGCTGGGCGTGAAGCTTTTCAACAGGCGAGCCAGATCGGGCTCGAAGTACCTCCGGTCCCGCTGGGGATAGGAGATCCGAATCTCCACGTCCCAGTCGCCGCGCCGAAATCGCGCCCGCTCCCGCACACGGCCATCGCCCGCGGGTTCCACTCGAAAGACAACCGGCTTGCTACCGACGTTGCGCGACCGGGGCACGCCAGCTCCCGGAGCCGCTGAACCAAACCCGCTGTCGACCGAGACGGCCCGCACGTCGACCCGCACCATCCCCCCCCCGAGGCGGCCCGGCAGAGTCCGGACGAACCCCATGCCATCCAGGTCGCCAAATCGCGGCCGGATCTGCCAGTCCTCGGGGAGCGTCAATTCGAACCGCTCGCCTCGGTAGGGCGTCGCGCCGAGCCCGGCGACCGCCAGAACCAAGCCCGCCGCCAAGAGTCGCTTTCGCCCCGGGCGCCCCTCTGGTAACGCCCCGACGGCGCGCAGGAGTCGGGAGGGGTTTCGCGGCCGGTTCGAGGCGCCAGGTCCCGGACCGGGCTCGGCCGCACGCACGCTCGCCATGGGACGCTCGATTGCAGTCTCGGTCTGGCTGCTCTTCACGGCTGCAGGCATCCTCCGATGCGTCGACTTGGAGCACAATCCTCCGGGGCTGTGGCAGGACGAGGCCAGCACCGGGCTCGACGCCTACCTGTTGTGGACCACCGGCCGAGACCGGCACGGAGCCTTTCTGCCAGTGGCGAGCCGGTCCTTCGGAGACTATCCGTTGGCGCTGTACCGGATGCTCGCGGCGCCGTGGGTCGGATTGCTCGGACCGAGCCCGCTGACCGAGCGGCTCCCGGCGGCTCTGGCCGGGTGGGCTTTGGTGGCACTCAGCGCCCTGTGGCTACACGCACGAGGGCGGTCTCTGCCGATGCCCCGGTTCGCCCCGCCGGCAGTGCTGTTCACCGTGGGCTGGACCCCGATCTGCCTGTTCTTTTCGAGATATGGATCCGAAGCGATCCTGCTCCCAGCCTGCTTGATGCTGGCGGTATGGGCCACCGAGGGTCCGCGTCCGCCTCCGTGGCGACTGTGGCTCGCCGCGGGAGCTCTCGTCGCCTCGGCCTACACCTACCACGCGGTCAAGGCATTTCTTCCCCTGTGGTTGCTGCCCTTCCTGTGGTTTCGCCGGGACCTGCTTCGGTCGCTGGCCCAGGAGCGTCCCGTTCACTTGGGAGGGCCTGCACTGGCGTTCCTCCTGGGTCTGGCGCCATCGCTTTGGTTCGCCCTCACCGAGGGTGGCATGGCCCGCCCCGGGGACGTGGCAGCCTGGGTGCACCACCCGTGGAGCCAGGTGCCGTACGTGGTGCTGAACAACACCCTGAGCTACTTCGACCCTGGCTTCCTATTCGTGCGGGGCGGCCCTCACCTCGGTCAAAGTGTGCCCGGGATGGGGCTGTTCCATTTGATCGAACTCCCGCTGGCGATCGTTGGCGGCGCCGAAATGCACCGCCGTGACCGCCGAGCCTTTGGATTCTGGTTCGCCTGGTTCGTGCTGGGGCCGGTGCCGGGCGGTCTGACCTACGAGACCCAAAACGTGGGCCGGGCCATCGGGTGGTTGCCGGTGATCTCGCTGTGGTCGGGCTTGGGCCTGGCGAGCCTGATGGACCGGACCGTGCGGTGGAGTCGAAGCCCTACCCTGCGCGCTCGCCTGGCTGGTCTGGGCCTGGCCGCCGCCTTGGGTTTGGGGGTCTCCGCGACGGCAGCATGGACCGTTCAACGCTTTTTCCGGGTCTACCCTGAGGTGGCTCAGCCGGCCTTCCAGTTCGGGATCGCCGCCCCCCTCGAATGTGCCCGGCAGCTGCATACGGACGAGCGGGTGGTGGTGTCGCCGCAGCTGCACTATGCGCGGACCTTCGGCCGCTTCTATTTCGCCCCGTGGGCCCGAGAGCGAGGTCCGGGGGCCTTGACCTTCCGAGACCCGCGAACCCTGGACCCCGACGAGCTGTACATCGCTCCCGCGGACCAGCCCCGGCCCCGCCGAGCCGTGCCGGTCTGCGTCGTCGAGTCGGCCGGCGGAATCGTGGTCGGCCGGGTATGGGCGGGCAGCGCCGAACCGCGACAGACGGCGACCCCAGCGTCACCGTGACCTGGCCGGGCATCGCCGGTCGACAGCCCCTTGGCATCGGGCTCGCACCCCCCTAGACAGAACGGGTGTCCGGACGAGGCGCGCCCACCGCCCGCTGGGTGGTCCCAGACCCCCCCGCGTCCGACGAGGAGGCCCTGCGACGGGTGCTGTCCGAGGCGAGGCCGCGCTTCATGGTGCGCCGGCCGGAGGTCCCGGAAGTCGAGATCCCGATCGACAAGAATCAGTTCATCATCGGGCGGGCACCGGCGCTGGCGGATCTGGTGCTCGACGACGAGCTGGTATCCCGGCACCACGCCACGCTGCGGATCGACGTGCGCGGCTACTTCGTGCTCGAGGACAACGGCTCCAAAAACGGCATGACCTTTCAGGACCGCCCAACCCGGCGGTTGAATCTGCACCACGGCGACCGCTTTTTCATCGGCCGCACGGAACTCGAGTTCCGCGCGGAGCTCGGTCGCCTTCAGTCTCCCCCCCTCCCGGCAAAAGTCGAGGACTCGATCATGGCCGAAGCCCAGCGGCCTCCGCCGGACCCGTCGGTCCGGCGCAAGGCCCGCCCGGCTCCCCTTTCCGCAGCCCCCGCGAGCGAGGCGGACGCGTCTGCCTCTTCGGCGCGAGACGCAGCATCGCCGGTGCCCCGGCCCGACTCCGAAGCCGAGTCCGACGTGGACGGAGCTTGACCCACGGGCAGGCCCGGTTCTGTGTCGGACCCGTGCGGGTCATGAAGTTCGGCGGGTCGAGCCTGGCCGACGCCACCCAGCTCGAAAAGGTCGTCCGGATCGTGGAAGGCCGATGCGCCCGAGGCGCAATCCCCGCCGTGGTGTGCTCTGCCCACAAGGGAGTCACCGACGCCCTGATCCAGTGCACCCGGGATGCGCTCGAGGGGCGGCCAGACACCAGCCCCGTCGTGGACCGCCAGTCGCGAATCGCCAGTGCCGTGGGCCTCGACCCAGCGGAGCTGACGCCGTTTTTCGACGAGCTCGACCAGATCCTGCAGGGCATCGCGCTGCTCAAGGAGGTGAGTCCCCGCATATTGGACCTGGTCCAGTCTTTCGGCGAACGGATGAGCGTCCGAACCGTGGCGGGAGCCCTCCGAACGGGCGGTCGCCCGGCCCAAGCCTTCGACGCATTCGACCTGGGTTTCGTGACCGATGGCCACTTCGGCCGAGCTCGCCCCCTGCCCGGCACCGAGGCGGACATGCGGGCTGCCTACCGGGCCCGAGTCCCCGAGGCGGTGGTTCCGGTCATCACGGGCTTCGTGGGCCGAACCCGGGAGGGCGACATCACCACCGTGGGCCGAAACGGTTCGGACTTCAGCGCCACCGTCTTCGCTGCGGCCCTGGGTGCCGACGAGTGCGAGATCTGGACGGACACCGACGGGGTCATGACCGCAGACCCGAACCTGTGTCCGGCGGCCCGAAACATCCCGGAGCTGAGCTTCGCCGAGGCCAGCGAGCTGGCGCTGTACGGCGGCCGGGTCCTCCACCCGAGCACCTTGGTGCCCGCCATTCGAAAGAACATCCCGGTCCGCGTTCTGAACACCAACCACCCCGACCATCCGGGCACGGTGATCACGGAGTCCGGTGGGGCGAGCGGCCCAGTTACGTCGATCGCCTACAAGAGGGGCCAGACGGTGCTGACCATTTCCAGCTCCTCGATGCTCGGACAGCCCGGCTTCCTGGCCCGGGTGTTCGACGTGCTGGGTCGGGCGGAAGTCGACATCGACATGATCTCCACCTCCGAGGTGACCGTGTCCATGACCACCTCATCCGCCCGCGGGATCGAGGCGGCCCGGCCCGAACTCGAGACCCATGGCCGGGTAAAAGTGACCCGCGAGCGGGCCCTGGTATGCATCGTGGGCGGCCGGCTCCGGGACGAGCCCGGGGTCGCTGCCACGGTGTTCGGAGCCTTGCACCACGCGGGGGTCAACGTGGAGATGATCAGCCACGGGGCCAACACCATCAACCTGAGCCTTTCCGTTCGGGACGAGGACGTGGCGACGGCTGTGCCGGCCCTGCACCAGGCCTTGTTCGAAGGTGCCTGAGGGCCCGAAGAGCCAGGCCGAGGGAAGGGCCAGGCCGAGGGGTCAGGCGGCCCGGGCGATCTGCTGCCGCTCCCGCAAGGTCTGGTAGAACTGGGCGTTCAACAGGGCCGACAAACCAACCCCCACGGCGGTGCCGATGCCCGGAATGAAGGAGAGCAGGAACGTGATGGCCAGGGCCACGACCCAGAACACGACGGTGGGACCGGGCGCTCGCTTGGCCATGTCCAGGCTTTCGCGCATCGCGTCGACGCCAGAGGTCTCGGGCCGGTCCGCCAAAATCGTGAACGTGTAGGTAAAGATGAAAGCCAGGATGATGGCCGGAACCACCAGCAGAAGAAGGCCGAGGGACATCAGGATCACCACCCCGATGCCGGCCACCAAAGCGGGAACCAAATGACGGAAGCCTTCTTTCAGGTCGTCGAGGTCCGCGCTCTGTCCCCGGGCCATCTTGAGGGACGCGGCGGCCAAGCCCACCGCCAGGGGCCCCGAGAGAAGGCCGAGGGTCAGGGCGGTCCCGAAGAAGACCGCCAGTCCCCCCAAGACCAGGATCGCCGGGTTGTTGGCCCGGACCGAGGTCTTGAAGGTGCGTTCGACCAGTGCAGCGTATGGAGGCTGGGTGTCGCTCACGGTCCCACCCTGCGGAATCGGGCCCGATTCCTCAAGCACACAGGGGCATCGCAGACCGAAAGGCTCAGTTCTGACCGGCGGGCTCCAGTCGAAACACCCGGTGCAAGCGCAGCAGCTCGATGACGCTGATCACAGCCGGACAAGCGTTCCGAATGGTCATGGCCGAGCCGCGGTCAGCGACCCGCTTGTGAACGCTGACCAAGGCGCCGATTCCCGAAGAGTCCACGAACTCCACCTGGCTCAGATCCACAGCCACGTTTTGGATGTCCCCGGTCCACTGGGCCTGGATCTGCTGCCGGAACTCCGGAGCGGTGGTGATGTCGAACTTTCGGTCTCGAATGGTGATCACGAGTTGGCGGCCGTCGTCCGAAAATTCGAATTGGAACATGGTGCGTCCAGCAATTCGGGTTTCGCCCGCGCCCGATTGACTGCTCCCCGGTCCGAAAATACGGTCCGTGCGGTCGCGAGATGCGCGGAGCACCTGCAAGCCCACTCCCGTCTGGACCCCAGTCCATCGACGACGAAGACGATCTCCGACAGGAGGAGCCTAGCACGGGGGAAGGCTTCGACCCAGAGGCAGTGCTCCGACATTGGGAGCAGCCAGCGGACGCCGGCCGCGCCCGGTCCTGGCGCCGGCGATTGCTCTATAAAAAGCTCGCTTGGCGGACCACCTTCGGGCTGGCCGAAAGCCTCAAGCGGGGCTTGGACATCGCCGGGGCCGGCACCGCCGTTTTGGTGTTCAGCCCGGTGTTCGTGGGGACGGCGGTCCTGATCAAGCTCGAGGACGGCGGTCCGGTCCTGTTTTACCAAGACCGAGTGGGTCGCGGAGGCCGCCTGTTCAAGATGATGAAATTCCGATCGATGGTGCCGGACGCCGAAGCGCTCAAAGAGAAGCTTCTCCAGGAGAACGAGCACGGACAGGAAGGCATCACGTTCAAGATCAAGCACGACCCGAGAATTACCCGTGTGGGTCGCGTGATACGAAAATACTCGATCGACGAGTTTCCTCAGTTCTTCAACGTCCTTCGAGGTGACATGTCGCTCGTGGGACCGAGGCCGGCGCTGCCCCACGAAGTCGCCCAGTACAAAGCCCTTCACCTGCGGAGGTTGCTGGTGAAGCCCGGAATCACGTGCCTATGGCAGGTGGGCGGGCGCAGCAACATCGACTTCGAAGGTCAGGTGCGGCTCGACCTGGATTACATCGCTTCGGAGAGTCTGACCCAGGACCTCAAGCTATTGCTCAAGACGATCCCTGCGGTATTGAGGGGAGAGGGCGCATACTGATGGCGCCGCACACGCTGGTCCTGCCGGACTGGCAACATTTGGATACGGTCAAACGAAGCCCCCTGCCCTACGTGCTGTGGCAGGTCGGTCAGCAGCCCTTGCTCCATCATTGGCTGGACCACCTGGTCGACCGGGACGTCCGCGAGGTGCGCTTTTTGTGCTCCGACCGTCCCGGCGAGGTGCGCCGCGCTCTGGAATCGGCCCACCTGTGGCCGATCCGATGGACCCTGGAGCCCCTGCCCCACGAGGCTCGGCCGCCCGGCGCGGACGTGGTCGATCACCTTCCCGGCTTTCCGCAGCAGACGCCCCCCACCGACGGGTGGTCCCTGCTCGAGCATTGGTTCGGAATGCGGGCCCAGTGGTTCGAGCGAGCCCCCCAGACCTATCCGCACTTCGAGCGGCTCTCCGTGGGGCGCTTTTCTCAGATTCATCCCACGGCCCGGATCCGGCCCCCGGTTTGGTTCGGGGACTACGTGCAGGTGGGCCCGGGCTGCGTGGTGGGGCCGTACGTCAACCTGGGCCGGGGAGCGGTCCTTCAGGGCCCCTCGTTCGTGGAAAACGCCGTGATCACCGAACACACGGTGCTGGCGGGCCACACCGAGCTGAAGGACGCGTTGCTGGACGGAGGGCGCCTGTTCAACCTGCGGCACAAGGCCGAGGTCCCGCGGCTCGACACGCTGATCGCCGACTCCCTGCGGACCCGAAATTTCGAACCGTCGTGGTCCGAGCGGGCGGTCGCCGCGGCCCTGTACGCGGGCTTCGAGGTCGGGGCCCGGCTGCGGCGAGAGCGCGTCCCCGCCCGCACCCTGCGGGACTTCGGCGGATTGGAGCTGCGCGAAGGGTCCGAGGGCCCGCTGTGGCAGCGGCGCCGCCATTGGCTGCGGGAGGTGGCCCGGGGAAAGCTGCGCCTGTGGGGGGTTCTGCCCCGCACCCAAGAGCAGCTCGAGGCGCTGGATCCGGAGTGGAGACGGGTGCTCGAGCAGGCTCCGCGGGGGGTGTTCGCGTATTCCGATCTGCACGGGAGTCACCGGGCCGACACGGAGCTGGAGCCGGTCCACGCGGTGTTCCAGGCCACGTCGGCCCGAGAGGCCATGGCCGACGTATTCAAGCAAAACGTGGTGCGCCTGCTGAAGACCACGCCCGACGAGTGAGCGCGCTCAGGAGGTCCAGCGCTTCAGGCGCCGCAACAGGTCCTGCTGGGCCCGATAGCGCTCGGCCGCACTTTGGGTCGATTCGGCGTCCTCGTCTTCGCCGTCTCGGGCCCGCTCGAAGCTGTCGGCGCTCGGATGCCGGCGGAAAAATACCTCGAGAGACAACCGCACCAGCTGCAACAGGTGAGGCCGGGCCTCGAGTTCCAGCGCCGCAGAGGCCGTACCGGCCATGTGCCCCCGATCGGCCAAAACGCCCAGTTCCCGCTCGATGCCGGGATAGGCGTCGACCAGCTCCGCCAAGGCCTGGCGCAGGGCCGAGACATCGGACGTATCGCCCTCCGGCCCGGCTGAGCCCTCGCGCCGCTCCGGTTCGTCCGGACGGCGCTCCACATCGAGGATGGCGCGCTCGCCCTCCTGCAGAAAAAGCTGAAAGACCTCGTCGTCGAGCTGCTCGGTCGGTGGGGTGGTCGCATCCACCCACTTGCTTGCGGGCCCCTGCTTCATCGGCCGCCCTCCACGCTAGTTGGGTCAGATTCAAACGACAAGCCGGCGGCAGTCACGCCCTGGGATGGGCCCGATCGTAGCTTTGACGCAGAGCACCATCGCCCAGGTGTGTGTAGATCTCGGTGGTCTTCAAGTTGGCGTGTCCGAGCATGGCCTGGACGGATCTCAGG
>DAPKRQ010000220.1:0-11875 GCA_031800475.1 Myxococcales bacterium LLY-WYZ-16_1 | reverse complement strand
CCCGGCGGCTGCGTTTCGCTTCGTCCGCGGCGGCTCGGGGCTTCGGGGGCTGCGCTGTCGGCATCGGGGTGCCGGCTCGTGGCTTTGGGTGGGTTGCGTCGGGGGGCTCGAGGGCCGCCGCGCGGGTACGGCGCTCTCGGGACGCCCGGCTCCGAAAGGCCGTGGGCCCGCCTCGGCTGGGGACCCTGGTACCGCCCGCTTCGAAAGACCTCGGTGCTGCCCCAGAGCCCCGCGCATCGACCCTCGAGCCCCCTGCCGCTCCGTCGCCGCGCTGGCACCGGCGCGTGCCGGCTCGACGCTCGGCGGCTGCGTTTTTCGTTGCGCTCACGGGCGGCGCCGGGCGTCGAAGCGCGCCGGTTGCACCGCGGGTCCCACCTCCCAGGCTTCAGATCGCCGAGTGCACGGTGGGCCGCGGGTCGAGCCTGCTGGCTCGAGAAGGCTCGGGTCGAGCGGAGGCGGAAAGTAGCGGTGCGTCGGGGGAGCCGGTGGGGGTTGAGGGGGACTCTGGGGCAGCACCGAGGTCTTTCGGAGTGAGGCCTTTCGGGGTCCCCAGTGAGGCGGGCCCACGGTCTTTTGAAACGCGGCGCCTCGCAGGCGCCGTGCCCCCGACGCCCCCGCCGGTGCCCCCGGTCGGACCGCGGGTCCCAACTACCAGGCTTCAGACTGCCGGTCGCACCGCGGGTCCCACCTCCCAGGCTTCAGACTGCCGGTTGCACCGCGGGTCCCACCTCCCAGGCTTCAGATCGCCGAGTGCATGGTGAGCCGCGGGCTGAGCCCCCTGGGCTCGAGATGGCGCGGGGGCGGAGTCGAGGAGTCAGTCGCTTTCGACGGCCGCGCGGCAGGCTTCGGGATCGAAGGCCGCGGGATCGGGGGAGCACGGGGCGAAGGGGCCTTCCGGAGTGGTTTCGAAGAAGCTTTCGAGGGGCGCTTGGTCGTCGAGCAGGAGCTCGAGGTAGTCGCGCATGTTGAAAGGGGCTCCCTCCACGTCAAGCTCGGTGCCGGCCCACGCCAGGCGGCCCGGATCGCTCAGGATGAGGTTGATGACCTCGGCCCGCGAGAACTCTTCGACGCCGGGCAGCGTCAGACAGTGGCTGTTCTGGGTGTTTCGGTAGAAAGGCATGAAATAGGAGAGATTGTCGAAGGCGTCGTACTGAGCCCGCAGCAGGTCCAGGTCGTCCCACCACAGGTCGTAGATGGCTGCGCGACCTTCGGGCGTTCGAGCGTCGATGCCCTCCATGCCCAGGCCGCTGCCGTCGCCGAACAACTCGACCTGACCGCCTGGAAGCAGCTCCCAAAAGCGTTCGTACGAAAAGAGTGAAAAGTCATAGTCCATTCGAAACACGGTAGTGGCCAGTCGGTCTTCTGGGTAGGTGTTCGCCAGAACGGCCGACACCGCACCGAAGTCTGCGTCGACCTCCATCGAGCCGGGAAGGCCCGCAACCAGGTTCTCGGTGCCCCAGGCCTGCTGCACCCTCGCGTGTAGGGGGCCCGACCACGCGCCCATGGGCTCGGTGGGAAAGAGAGGGCCCGAGTCGCTGACGAGGATCGAACGGCCGGGATCGAGCCGGCTCCGCAGGAAGTGATAGTTGACCAAGGACCCGGTACCGCCGGCGCTGCAGCCCGAGACCAGCATCTGAGGCGTGCCACCGAACATGGGCTGCAACAGCTCCAAAGCCGCCAGAATGTTCTGATGTCCCGAGTGGTGGAGCTCGAGGGGAGGCCCCGAGCCGGGGTTTTCGTAGGTGGTGATCCGGCTCCCGGCGAAAGTGTCTCCCGTGCAGTACGGAAAGAATACACGGTTCCAGGTGTGCATCGGCGAGACCTCGGGGTCGTCCGAAAGGAGCGGAAAGACGAAGTCCGCGCTGAACGTGCTGCCTTGAAAGCTCTCCAGGGCGTCCGCGTAGCCGTCCGGAACGCCGTCCAGGTTCCGGGCGGACCGGGCTCCACCCGTGCAGCTTCGATAATCCCAGCAGGCTCCGCCGCCCTCGAAGTAGAACACCACCGCGTCGGAAACACCGGAGAAGTTCACGAAGAACTTGTAGGGGCTTCCGTCCGCACAAGTGGCGCCTTCGGGCTCGTACTGCACCCACTCACCGATGGCCGGCGGCACGAACTCGGTTCCTCCGTCCATGCCACCTGCGTCGCCGGGGCCTGCGTCCGGCATCGACGTCCCTCCATCGGGCGAAAGGTCCAGCACCCCCGCGTCGACGCGCGCAGAGGCCGGCCCCCCGTCGACCTCGTCGCCGCAGTGTATCGAAACGAACGCGCTCATCAGAACGCACGGGCCGATGCCCCGAGATCCGCGCAGAGTCCCCGCCGCAGCCTTCGAGGCAGGCTGGTCGATCAACCGCGTTGCAGCCACGATTTCACCTCTTTTCCAATCGCCTCCACCGTCAGTCCGAAGTGGGTGTAGAGGTCTTGGTACGGTGCACTCTCTCCGAACCGATCGACGCCGAGCCGAAGGCCGGTCGGTCCCGTCAAGATCGCCCACGGGTCGGTTCGACCCGCTTCGACCGTTGCAATCGGCAGCCCGCCCAGCACTTCGTTCTGCACCGGCTCGGGCTGGGCGAAAAACCGCTCGAGGCACGGCATCGACACGACCCGCAGCGAGATCCCGTCCGCTTCGAGGGCCTCGGCGGCACCCAACGCCAGTTCCACCTCGCTGCCCGTGGCCACCAACACCGCTTCGGTTCCCGGTCGCACCACGTAGCCCCCTTGCCAAACCGTCCGGGGGTCGAAGCCTTCGGGCCGGGCGATCGGGGCCACTTTCTGCCGGGTGAAGACCATGGCGTGGGGGGCATTCGGACCCTCGCGGGTGGCGTAAGCCCAGGCCATGGCGCACTCCAAACCGTCTGCCGGCCGCCAGACCGAAAGGCCCGGGATCAGCCTCAGGCTCCACAGGTGTTCCACCGGCTGGTGGGTGGGGCCATCTTCGCCGAGGCCGATGGAGTCGTGGGTGAACACCGTCAGGCTCCGGTTCTGCATCAGCGCCGATAGGCGGATCGGAGGCCGCATGTAGTCGCTGAAAACCAAGAAGGTGGCACCGAAGGGCACGAACCCGCCGAACAGGGACAATCCGTTCACCACGGCGCCCATGGCGTGTTCTCGAATGCCGAAGTGGATGTTCCGACCTTCGAATTCGCCACCCCGGACGATGGAGCTGTCCGCGATGGAACTCTTGTTCGAGCCCGTGAGATCCGCAGAGCCTCCGACCAGTCGAGGATCCACCGAAGCGATGGCATTCAATGCCCGGCCGGACAGTCCACGGGTCGCATCCTTGTTGCTGCCGACCTGGGCCACCATCGACGCCAGTTCTGCATCCGTCCACCCATCTGGCGCTCGGTGGTGTGCCCGGTACCGTTCGGCCAAGGCGGGGTTGGCCTCGAGCCTGCGGGCCAGCTGCTCCGACCAAGCGCGGTGGGCCTCGGTCCCCCGACGTCCGGCCGCCCGGAAGGCTTCGCGGACATCCTCCGGCACGTGGAACGGCGGATGGTCCCAGCCCAGCGCCTCTTTGGCGGCGGCGCCCTCCTCGTCACCCATGGGTTCGCCGTGGGCCTTGGCCGTGTCTTGGCGGTTCGGGCTTCCGTAGCCGATGTGGGTGCGAGTTTGGATCAAGGTGGGGCGCTCGGGGTCGAGCGAAGCGATGGCATGACGGATCGAGTCCGGGTCGTGCCCATCGGCGCGAAGCACCTGCCATCGACAGGCTTGAAAGCGCGCCGCCACGTCCTCACTGAAGGAAAGGTCCACCCGGCCGTCGATCGTGATGCCGTTGTCGTCGAAGAATACATTGAGCGCGCCGAGCTGCAGGTGGCCGGCCAGCGATGCGGCCTCGTAGGTAACCCCCTCCATCAGGCAGCCGTCGCCGGCGATGACGAACACCCGCGGGTCGATGAGCGGACCATCCGCGTCCCGCATGCGGGCCTGATGGAGGCGGCATCCCAGCGCCATGCCGACCGCGTTGGCGAAGCCTTGACCCAGCGGACCGGTGGTGGTCTCCACGCCCGGGCACTGGCCGAATTCGGGATGGCCGGCGGTGGGACTGTGGAGCTGCCGAAACCGCTTCAAGTCTTCGAGCGACACCCGATGACCGGTCAGGTGTAGCGCTGCATACAAAAGCATGGACGCGTGGCCGTTGCTCAACACGAACCGATCGCGGGCCAACCACTCCGGGTCCTCGGGGTCGAACCGCATGACCTCGCCCCACAGAATGGTGGCGAGGTCGGCCAAACCCATGGGGGCGCCCGGGTGGCCGCTGCGTGCCGCGTTCGTGGCGTCGATGGCGAGGGCGCGGATCGTGTTCGCTGCCCGCTCGTGCAGGTCGGGGGACCAAGGAGACATGTGGGCCTGTCCTAAACCACCCATCCCCGCTTGGGTAGGCGGAGCGTCCGCGAAGGGCTTCGCACCGGTTTTTGGGTCGGATTTCGGGGGTTCATTCCTCTGGGAGGCCCGGCGTTCGTCTGTCAGGGGGAGGCCGTGAAGTCACCGGCGAAACGTCCGCATGTGGTGATCATCGGGGGCGGATTCGGCGGCTTGGAGGCCGCCAAGGGCCTGGGCAAGGCGCCGGTGGACGTCACCCTGGTGGACCGGAACAATCACCACCTGTTCCAACCGCTGCTGTACCAGGTGGCTTCGGCGGGCCTTTCCCCCGCCGACATCGCCATTCCGATCCGCACGGTGCTCAGCCGCTTTTCCAACATTCGGGTGATGATGGGCACCGTGCTGGACATGGACCTTTCGAACCGCCACGTGACCCTGGAAGACGGACAGACCCTGCACTGGGACTACCTGCTCGTGGCCGCCGGCGCGAAGAGCCACTACTTTGGCAACGACCATTGGGCGAAGCACTCGGTCGGACTCAAGTCCATCGAGGATGCGGTGGCGATCCGGCGCCGGGTTCTGTGGTGCTTCGAGCGGGCCGAGCGCGAGCCCGACCCGGCCGTCCGCCGGCGCCTGTTGACCTTCGTGGTGATCGGCGCCGGGCCCACCGGGGTGGAGCTGGCCGGGGCCCTGTCCGAGCTGTCCCGGCGGGTGCTGGCCCGAGATTATCGAACCGTCCACGCCGAGGACACCCGGGTGGTCTTGGTGGAGCGGGACCCGCGGGTCCTGCCCCCGTTTCATCCCAGCTTGTCCGAGAACGCCCAGCGAGAGCTCGATGATCTTCACGTGGAGGTGCGGACCAACACCGCGGTGGTCGACGTGACCCAGGGCCGGGTCGAGTTGGACGGCGACGTGCTGGAAACGGACACGGTCTTGTGGACCGCGGGCGTGGCTCCGGTGGAGCTGGCCCAGAAGGTCGGCACGCCTTTGGAGCGAGGCCGGCTGCGGGTCCGAGAAGACTGCACCCTGCCCGGTCACGACCGGGTGTTCGCCGTCGGAGACATCGCCCACCAGATGGGCCCGGACGGCCCCTTGCCGGGGGTGAGCCCGGTGGCCATGCAGCAGGGTCGATACGTGGCGAAGATCATCGCCCAGGACGTGGCCCGACCTGGGGCCCAGAGGCCGCCGTTTCGGTACTTCGACAAAGGCATGATGGCCACCGTCGGGCGCTCCCGGGCGGTGCTCGACATTCACGGCGTGCGGATGACCGGCTTCTTCGCCTGGATCGGATGGCTCGTGGTCCACCTGTTCTACCTGGTTGGGTTCAAAAACCGGGTGTCCGTGCTGTTCAACTGGATCTGGCAGTACGCCACATACCGGCGGGGAGCTCGTTTGATCACCCATCTGGACAAGCTGGACCCGGAGCCGCCCCGACCGCCCGAATTGGCTCCAGAGGGCGAGCCCTCGGCAACGGAGCGAGCTTCAGCCTGAACTCAGCCCGTTTCGCAGGGCCCCTCGTGGCGGATCGACACGCCGGCCCCGTCGGCGCGGCACGCGTTCGAGTGGGTCTGGCCGTCGCAGCCACACACCGGATCGAACTGCATGGTGCACGCTTGCGGTCGGGTCGTGCATACCGCCGCGCGGTCGTCCTCACCGCAGCTGCCAGGGGGAAATCGACAGAACCGATCCTGGTTGCAGGTCTGCGGATCGCACACCGAGGCTTCCTTCTGGGGACCGCTGGCCGGGGTGGCGGGCTCCGATGCTGCACACGCGGTCGCCAGACACCAGGCCGCCGCTTTCATCCACAGCTTCATGACCCCACCCTACGCCGAGCCGAGCCCGGTCGCCCGCACAAAGTCGCGCTCGATGGCTTTCGGGCCGCTGCTCCCGTCAGCCGTTCCCGTCCGTATCGACCACATAAAACGACGTGCCGCGTACGTCTTCGTCGATGCGCATCGGCTTGAAGGAGGCCGGAAAAGCCCGTTGGTCGCAGGTGCTCCGGGGGCACGACGGGCAAGAGGTCCCGATCGGCACCGCGAGTTCCAGCTCGTCCAGATCCACGCCGTCGGCATAGACCAAGCGACCCGCGTGCTGCAGCTCGCAGCCGATTCCGATGGCGTACAGGGCGTGAGAGCCTTTGAAGCCTCCGCGGCTGGTTCGGAGCACCCGGGCCACGGAAAAGTAATAGGAGCCGTCGGGCATCTGAGAGATCTGGGTCCGGATCATGCCGGGCGTGAGAAAGGCTGCGTGTTCGTTCCACCGAGGGCAGCTTCCTCCGAATCGCGCGAAGCGAAAGCCGGACGCTGAAAAGCGTTTGGATACGTTTCCGGCGATATCCACTCGAAGAAGGTGTAGCGGTACGCCTTCCTTACCGGGTCGCCGCAGCGTGGTGAGCCGATGACAAACCTGTTCGAAGCTGGTCCGGAATCGGTGTCCGAGGAGCTCCACGTCGCAGCGCAGCTCCTCGGATGCGGAAAAAAACGCGTCGTACGGCATCAACACCGCGCCTGCGAAGTAGTTGGCCAAAGCGACCCGGCCCAATCGTCGCGATTCGTCGGACGTCAGAAGCTGGTCCCCGCAGAGTCGGTCCAGAGCTTCGGATTGCTCGAACAGACCCACCACGTGCGCCAGCTGAAAATTGATACTCCGAGGAGCGAGCACCTCGCTCAAATGGATTTTCTGGTTGGCGCGGTCGATGCGTCTCACACGATTGGAGAGTTCTTGCTCGGGCACGATCTGTACGTCGAAGCCATGCACAGCCCTCAGGTACTCGACCAGGTCGTGCTGCATGTTCTTGGTCTGAAGGCGCGCCGTGCGCCACAGGGCCTCGGCGCCATCTTCGAGCTCCGGAAAGAAGTTTCCGTGCCGTTGAATCAGATCCGAGACTTCTTCACTCGGACTGGGTGGCGCCCCCTCTTCGTCGATCGGCTGGTCGGTATCCAGCAGGTGACTCCGCCGAAACGCCCCGTACAGCGCCAACACCGCCCGGGCGACGTTCGGGGTCTGGGTCACCAGTTCCTGAACCTCCTGCGAAGTGAGCTCGTACGGCTCGAAGACCGGGTCGCCGAAGGCTTCCAGAAGGGACGACGTCAGCTCCTGGTCGTCCTCGGCGGCGAAGGCCTGCAGGTCTAGCTGAAACAGCTGGGCGAGCTTGATCAGCAGCGGCGCCGGCAGCGGCCGCCGGTTGTGCTCGATCAGGTTCAGGTAGCTCGGCGAGATCCCGAGACGCTCGGCCAGTTGCACTTGGGTCAGACCCTCGCGACGGCGGATGCCGCGGACCTTGGCGCCCAGCTTGGCGGACACGTCCCGGACGATCCCGTGTCATTCCGGGGTAGTCAAAAATTTACAAACTTTTCCCCTTTACATGTGACCCCTTGATGCATCCCAACCTGTATAACCGCCTGTAATCGCTGAAGGAATTGCACTCTCGGGGCCGCCCTCCGGATACTCCCACCCCATGACCGAAGCGGGCATCCAACTGCGCGGACCCCGAGTCGAGGAGGCACCCGCGATCCTCAGCGAGCCTGCCCTGGCCTTCGTGGCGGACCTCACCCGAGCGTTCCGGCCCCGGAGAAACGAGTTGTTGGAGCGCCGGGTCGCCCGGCAGGCCCGGTTCGACGCCGGCGAGCGACCGAGGTTTTTGACCGACACGGCTCGGATCCGCGCAGACCGATGGACGGTGGCCCCGATTCCCGACGACCTGCAGAAGCGTCGGGTCGAGATCACCGGGCCGGTGGACCGCAAGATGGTCATCAACGCCCTGAACTCCGGGGCCGACGTCTTCATGGCGGACTTCGAGGACGCGAATGCCCCCACCTGGCTCAACTGCGTGCGCGGCCAGCAAAATCTCATGGATGCGAACGGCCGCACCATATCCTTCGACGGCGGGGGCAAAACCTACTGCTTGAACGACCAGGTGGCGGTGTTGATGGTCCGTCCTCGGGGCCTGCATCTGGACGAGCAGCACGTGTGGGTCGACGGCGAGGCCGTTCCTGGCAGCCTGTTCGACTTCGGCATGTACCTGTTTCACAACCACCGGCTCCTGGCGGAGCGCGGCTCGGGGCCGTACTTCTACCTGCCCAAGCTCGAAAGCCATCTCGAAGCCCGCTGGTGGAACGATGTCTTCGTCCACGCCCAGTCTGCGCTCGGAATCCCGGCCGGCACGATCCGCGCGACGGTTCTGATCGAGACCATTCCGGCCGCGTTCGAGATGGACGAGATCCTCTGGGAGCTCAAAGACCACTCCGCCGGTCTGAACTGCGGACGGTGGGACTACATCTTCAGCTACATCAAGGTCGTTCGAAACGACCCGAACGCCCTCCTGCCCGATCGGTCTCAGGTCGGCATGACGCAGCCCTTCATGCGAGCGTACAGCCAGCGCGTGATCCAGGTTTGCCACCGGCGTGGTGTGCACGCCATCGGCGGGATGGCCGCCCAGATCCCGATCAAGACCGACTCGGCGGCCAACGAAGCAGCGCTGGAGAAGGTCCGACAGGACAAAGAGCGAGAGGCGAACGATGGGCACGACGGCACTTGGGTTGCGCACCCGGCACTCGTTTCGATCGCCAGGGACATCTTCGACAGAAAGCTCGAAGACAAGCCCAATCAGATCGACGTGAAGCGGGAAGACGTGAACGTCACCGAGGCCGACTTGCTCGAGCTTCCGACGGGAACCCGCACCGAGGCGGGGCTGAGACAGAATGTCAACGTCGGTATTCAATATATTGAAGCCTGGCTGGGCGGCCAGGGCTGCGTCCCACTGTTCCATTTGATGGAGGATGCGGCGACTGCCGAGATATCTCGGACCCAGGTTTGGCAGTGGGTGCGTCACGGAGCTCACCTCGACGACGGGCGGACCGTCGACGAAGCCCTGGTTCGAACCGTCACCTCGGAAGAAATGGAACGCATTCGTGAGGCGGTCGGCCCCGACCGCTTCGAACAGGGACGATACGAGCGAGCCCGGGACCTGTTCCTGCAGCTCGCTACCGCTTCGACCTGTGAATCCTTTTTGACCCTTCCCGCGTACGAGCAGCTCTTGGCGCGCGAATGAACATCACCGACAGGAGATCCGACATGTCCAAAGCCCAGGATGTCACCCGAAACCCATGGGAGGACGCCGAGCGCTTCGCCGGCGTGGTCCGCCCCTACACTCCCGATGACGTGGCCCGTCTGAGGGGATCGATCGAGATCGAACACACGCTGGCCAACTTGGGGTCGCGACGCCTGTGGAAGCTGATGAAGGAACAACCCTTCGTTGCGTCGCTCGGTGCGGTCACCGGCAACCAGGCCGTTCAGCAGGTCAAGGCCGGCCTCGATGCCGTATACGTGTCGGGGTGGCAGACCGCGGCCGACGCGAACGTGGCCGGCCAAATGTACCCAGATCAGAGCCTGTATCCGGTCAACAGCGTCCCCGAGCTGGTGCGCCGCATCAACTCGGCGCTTCGCCGGGCCGATCAGATCGAGCACAGCGAGGGCAAGACCCAGCGCCATTGGTACGCTCCTCTGGTCGCAGACGCCGAGGCTGGGTTCGGCGGGCCGCTCAACGCCTTCGAGCTCATGAAGAGCATGATCGAAGCGGGCGCGGCCGGCGTGCACTACGAGGATCAGCTGGCGAGCGAAAAGAAGTGCGGGCACTTGGGAGGAAAGGTGCTCGTGCCCACTCAGCAGTTCATTCGAACGCTGGTAGCAGCTCGCCTCGCCGCCGACGTGTGCGGGGTCCCGACGGTCTTGATCGCCCGCACCGACGCCAACGCCGCCAAGCTTCTGACGTCGGACATCGACGATCGAGACAAAGAGTTCGTCACGGGCGAACGAACGGCAGAAGGATTCTTCCGGGTACGAAGCGGCCTGGAGTCGGCGATCGCCCGCGGCCTGGCGTACGCGCCCTATGCGGATCTGGTGTGGTGCGAGACGAGCACCCCCGACCTGAAGGAGGCGAAGCGGTTCGCCGAAGCGATCCGGGACCAGTACCCGAACAAGATGCTCGCCTACAACTGTTCCCCCTCGTTCAATTGGAAGAAGAATTTGGACGGCGAGACCATTGCCAAGTTCCAACGGGAGCTGGGCGCCATGGGCTACAAGTTCCAATTCGTGACGTTGGCGGGCTTTCACGCCCTGAACCACAGCATGTTCCAGCTGGCCCTGGGCTATCGCGAGCGGGGTATGGCGGCATACTCCGAAATGCAGCAAGCCGAGTTCGCTGCGGAAAGCCAGGGATACACCGCAACCCGACATCAGCGAGAGGTCGGCACGGGCTACTTCGACGCCGTGACCCAGGTGATCAGCGGGGGGGAAGCCTCCACTGCAGCCATGGCCGAATCCACCGAGACCGCTCAGTTCTGAGCTCTCGCCCCCGTTCGCTCGAATGGCTGCGTTGGCGGCCCTTCGGGCGAACGGAAGGCACGCCGAGGCGCGGTGCCCCGTCTACCCATTGAAACGAATGGGTCCAGGGTCTCGTCCGCGCCGTGCTGGGTTCGGTTTCGGCCTCACGAGCTGGTGCCGATCTCGGATCGAGGAGACCGGATCGAGACGGCGTGAGGTCCAGTGGTGGCGCCGATGCGATAGAGGGTGTGGGCCAGCACTTGGGGCGGAGCCTCCAGGGTCAGGGGCGTCTCGCGGGCCCGATCGCGGAGGTACGCAGCCCATGCGGCACAGATGCCTGCATCGTCTTCCAAGTCCAGGTCGTCCAGGGCCAGACAGACCGGTTCGGAGCTCCAGTGCGGGTCGAGCCAATCCCGGAGCCCATCCAGGCTCGGACGATCCAGCAGGGTCTCGGGGGGCCGAAGGATCCGCACGCAACCCAGGTGCCAACAGACCTCGTTTCGGGCAAGCCGCCGCGGCCTTTGCGCCGCTGCCGGCATCGGTCAGGGCGGTACCGGGCGCACTTCGACGCTGAATTCGGTGCGGCGATTCTTCTGCCGGTTGGACGGGCTGGAGTTCGGCACGACCGGGTTCGACTCGCCCGCGCCCCGCACCTCGAGGCGGTCGGGGGAGATCCCCCGCTGCACCAAGTGGTCCCGCACCGCTTCGGCCCGCCGCACGCTCAGCTCTTGATTGTACGCCTTCGGTCCCAGATCGCAGGCGTGCCCCACGAGGGTGAGCTTCAGGTCTTTTTGGCGCATCAAGCCTTCGAGGATCCGGTCGAGGAGCGGACGCATGCTCGGGTCGATCTCGGCGGAGTCGAACCGAAAACGGATGTCGTTCAACTGCGACTCGATGGATGCCGCTGCCTGGACCGTCACCGGCGTCGGGACAGGTCGGTTGCGCCCGGGATCTTCGGCGGGAGCCGGTTCGGGCTGGGGCGGCAAAGGCTCGGGCGGCGGCTGCGCCAGCCGAACCGGCCGCCGGGGCGGGGGAGCCCGAAACAAAGCGAACGCGAAGCCCAGGCTCGCCTCGAAATGGTTCGTGTTGCCCGCGTCCGGGCCTTGGCGGGCCGAGATGACGTGACGGCCATCGACCCGCACCGACCATCGGTCGTCCAGGTAGTACTTTCCGCCCAGACCCCAATGGGCCGCCCGGTCCACGTCGTCGCCGAGCTCGCCCCCGATTCCGAGCAACC
>DAPKRQ010000219.1:0-15007 GCA_031800475.1 Myxococcales bacterium LLY-WYZ-16_1 | reverse complement strand
GGGCTCGCCATCGACGAACTCCACCACCCGGGCCCAACCCTCTTCGAACGCGAACAGCCCATGCACCCGGGCCACCCCCGGATGGTCGAGCACCGTGACCTGCCGGGTCTCGGATTCGAGCCGAGCCAGGGCCTGCGGGTCGGCGGTGAGGGACTCGGGAAGCCAGACCACGACCACCGGCCGATGGGGCCGAGGGATCCCGTCCCAGACCTCGCATCCCAAGAACGCCGTCGTCTCCCCGTGGGAGGAGAGCGGTCCGAGCACGGCGATCTCCCGGAGCATGCGCAGGAGCCTAGCCCCCCTGGGACTCCGGGTCACGCCGGTCCCCGACCGGGTCCGGCCCGTGCAGGTCGGTCAGACGGACCGGGCGGTTGAGGGGAAGGTCCACCGGGCGCGTCGCGAGACCCCGCGCCTTGACCTGCTCTGCGAAGGCCCGGTGGCTGCCGACATCCGAGTACTCGGTGCGGATGAACGGCGCGCCCCCGCAGGCGTAGCCGAAGGCTGCCCGGGGCTTCATGCGGGCGCAGGCATCGGCCGCGTCCTCCGGGCCCGCACAGTGCTGCACCCATTCGTTCCGTCGCGCCCGAGGGATCCACGGGGCGTAGAAGTTCCCGTAGCCGAACCCCGGCGGCATCACCAAGGTCTCGGCGTTGCCGCTGATGCCCAAAAAAGCCAGATCCACCGGTCGCTCCCGCCGCCCCAAGGAATCGTACAGGTCCGGCATGGCCGCGGCGTCGGCCCCGAAGAAGAGCACGCCGTCCGAGCCCTCGACCCGGTAGGTCTGCTTGGCCAAATCGAGCCCCCAGTCTTCTCCCTCGAATGGAAGGACTTCGATGTGGAGTCCCTTCAGTCGAAGGGCATCGCCGTCTTCCACCGGATGGACGTTCGTGAACCCCAACAGGCGCAACATACCTTCCATGTCTACCTGGTAGGGCGCCGGCTCCGGCCCGACCCGAGGCACCACCACCGGCACGTCGCGAAACAGTCGGGCCAGGGCCTGGGGATTCAGGTGGTCGTTGTCGCCGTGGGTGATCAAGATCCCGTCGAGCCGAGGCAGCGCCCGGGGATCGAAAGGCTCGACCGGCTCTGTGCGCTCGGGAGGCTCACCGTGGGCGAAGAACAGCGGGTCCACCAGCAGGTGAGTGTCGTTCATCTGCACCAACACCGCCGCGTGGCCGAGCCAGGTGACCCGAGCATCCGGCCATCCTGCCTCGAACTCGGCCGCGGGCGCCGGTGGCCCCGCCCGGTGCTCCATGAGACCCGCCCGGTCGAGCCAGCCCACCAGTTCCTGCTCGAAGCGCGAAAGTTCCGCCCGCAAGGCCGGTTCGGTGCGCCGGCCGTCCAGCCGAGGCACGATCCGGCGCAGGGCCGCCCCGGTCTTCTCAGACCCGACGAAGGTGAGCCCCAGCACCTCCCGGCCGCGCTCCAGGCTCGCGAAGCGCGCGCCCACCAGCCGGCTCCCGGCCAGGTCGCGGCCCCGCGGCATGAACGGAACCGGCGCTACGGCCACGGCGTTCTCGGCTGCCGGAACCATCCAAACCCCTCTGCGCAGCGCCACGGTCCGATCCCGATCGCCGGTCCCCCAGACCCCAGGACGGCCGGTGAGCGCCGCCGGACCCCGAGGGGCCTGGCGCGACCAAAAGAGCAGGTCCCCGTCGATCCAGTCTCGAAGGGTCGCAGCCTTCAACCCGTGCCCCTCGGGACCGGCCCAGTCGCTCAGGGCCAACAGGGCTCGGACGGCGCTCCGATCCATCGAGCAGACCGGGCCCTCCACCGGCTGCACCGAGGCCCGGTGCAGGGATGCCTCGGGCTGCACCTCGACTTCCAGACCGACGGCCCGCCGCACCCAGCAAGACGGCAGATGCGGACCGCCGTCGGGGATCCGGGACCGGGGTCGGGTCCATGGGTGCATGGGCCCCAGCCTTCGCTTGAGAAGCTCTTTGAACTCCACCGGTGGTCTTCCGCCCGCGGTCGGGCTCATGGTACGCCGACGGTGGCCCATGAGCGAGCAGCCGAAGCACACCGTCCACGCCCAGCAGGCGCTCGACCTGTCCGAGGTGTTCGCCCATCGATTTCGGTCGAAGCAGCTCGGCAACCCGCCGCGGAGCCTGCGGCTGAACGAGCCCGACGGCCCTTCCACCGCCGGCGGCCGGCAGGCCCGGCAGTCGATGGTCCTCGTGAACGAGCCGGGCGATGCGGTGGTGGTGGGCTGGGTCGACGTGGCGGCCAAGACCGCGGAGCTTCGCTCTTTTCCGTACGTAGCGAACCAGTACCGGGCCCGCCGGGGGCAGGGGCTGGACGTCCCCCAGCCCGAGTACGAAGGTCTGCTCGCCGAGGTGGAGTCCTTTCTCCGCACCCACAAGGTGGACGTCCGACGGGCCGACCAAGCCCCGGCATCCACCTCCCCCACGCCGAGCCCCGTCCCGACCTGGTCCCGTCCGGGTTGGGGCGTTTTGCTGGCGATGGGCGGAGGGGTGCTGCTCGGCGTGGTCGTGGGCTACCTGGTGTTCGGCGGCTGAAGCGGGGCCCCGCCCCGGATCACTCGGCCAGGCGCATTCGGAGCCGAGTGAGACCCCGGGCCAAGACGTACATGAACGCCAGCGGCGTCAGGTGGAATCCGAACAGGTGGCCGGGCGAAAAGTCGCCGCAGCGCATGTGGAGCACCATCACCCCCGCGAACGTGGTCGCCAGGGCGAGCGCAAACCCCGGGTCGGGAAAACGCCGCCACAATCGACCGCTCACCGCTCCCAGCACCAGCATGGCCAGGCCCGAAAAGAGGGTGCCGGACGCCAGACACGCCGGCCCCGCGTGGGGGGCAGCCGTGCCGTCGTGCTGAACGGCGGACGCCACCGCCAAGCCTCCGACCATCAAGGTCACGCCGCCCGCCAGGGCCCCCGAAAAGGCCCACCCGTGGACCAGCGGAACCCCGAGTGCGAGCCCCGCACTGACGGCGGAACCGGCGACGAAGGCCGCCAGCGCCCAACCCCAGGCCCCGCTCTCCGGGTTGACCCCAGCAGGCAGGGCATGAAGGGACAGCATCAGCGCGGCCAGCAGGAGCAGGTAGGCCCCCAGGGAGAGCTTGCGGGCCCGGGCGAGATTGCGAAGATCCCTTCGAATCCCGTCCACCGCGCGCTGATTCGACGGTCCCACGGGCGATCGATGAACCGTACGGGGACCAAACTCAAGGTGTTACGGCCGGGGGGACCGACCGGGGTTCGACCCCGAGCGGCTGCAAGCCCCACAGACAACCCAGGACCAGCGTCAGGAACACACAGCCCGCGGCCAGCTCGAAGACGTGGTGCTCGGGAACCGAGGCGCCGTACATCAGGCCGGATCATCGGCGGCCCGGGACCGGACTGTAGGCACCGGCCGAGGTCTCGCCCTGGCGATCGGCCCCCGTCCCCCGTCGAGAATGCAGGGTCCATCCGAGCAACCGGTACAAGACCCGCGCCCCCACGTTTCCGTCCCATTCGTCCCCGGCCGGACCGGGGGCCACCTCGCACAGGTCGAAGCCCAGGATCTGCCGGCCGGAGCGGACCACGGTTTCGATCAACAGGTCCCATTCGGCGAAGCCGAGACCGCCGGGCACCGGCGTGCCGGTGTGGGGGCACAGGGCGGGGTCCAACCCGTCGATGTCCACCGAAACGTAGACCTGCCGGGGGAGCTCGGCCACCGCCTCTTGGAAGGCCGACAGGATCCGGCCCTGGCACCGGGCTCGGGCCAAGTCGGCATCGAACCACGTGCGGACCCGTCCTCCGGATCCCTCGATGGAGCGGTATTCGCTCTCGGCGAAGTCCCGGATCCCGAGCTGCACCAACCGGGTCACCTCGGGGACTTCGGCCAAGACCCGCTCCATGATCGACGCGTGGGAGTAGGTGAATCCTTCGTATGCGACGCGGAGGTCGGCGTGGGCATCCACGTGCAGGATCCCGAACGGCGCTTCGGCGTGGCGGCCGTGGGCCACGATGCTTCCGAGGGGCACCGAGTGATCCCCTCCGACCACACCCACGATCCGGCCCGCGGCCAGTTGGCCCGATACCTCTTCCACCAGGTGGTTTCTCAGACGCAGACCGTCCCGGTTGACGGCTTCGTGGGCGTCCGAGTCCGGCGGGAGGCCGTCGCGGTGGATCCGATCCACCTGACGGACGCCGTCCTCGGACGCAGTGCGGACCCAATCGAAAGGCTCTTTCCAGTGGATGCCTGCTTCGTACGGACGGCCGAAGCGCGGGTCGAACAGGTCCAGTTGCGCGCTCGCCCCCAAGATGGCGTCGGGGCCCCCGGCCGTCCCTCGCCCGTAGGACACCGTGGCCTCGTAGGGCACCGCGAGCAGCACCACCTGCGCCCGCTCCTCGGGAACTCCCACCCCGAAGATCCCGTCATCGGGGGTCGCCGGTCCGTCTGGATCGAGCAACGGCACGTCGCCATCATACCGCGGACCTTCGAGCGGGACAGCATCGAAGCGCGTTCTTGATCTGCGTCGGTCACCGGTCGAGGTTTCGCCCCATGGCCGACCCCGCCAAGATCGGAATTTTGACCGTTTCGGATCGCGCGAGCGAAGGGAGCTACGAAGACCTGAGCGGTCCCGCGATCCGCGACTACCTCGAAGAGAACCTCACCTGTGTCTGGGAGCCGGTGTTCCGGCTCGTCCCAGACGAACAGCCACGGATCGAGGATGCGCTCACAGAGCTGTGCGACCGCGAGGGCTGCGGACTGGTGCTCACCACCGGTGGCACGGGTCCGGCCCCCCGAGACGTGACCCCCGAAGCTACCGAGGCCGTTTCGAGCAAGGTGTTGCCGGGGTTCGGCGAGCGCATGCGGCAAGTGAGTTTGCAATACGTGCCCACCGCCATCTTGTCTCGACAGACCGCAGCCATCCGCGGCTGTTCCCTGATTGTCAACTTGCCTGGCAAACCCAAATCGATCCGCGAGTGCCTCGACGCGGTGATGCCCGCCATTCCGTACTGCGTGGACTTGGCGGGTGGACCGTATCTGACCACCGCCGAACGGGTCGCCGCGTTCCGCCCGGGCCAAAAGCCCAAGTCCGTCTGACTTCGTCCGATTGCCCGGGCGATCCAAACCTGAAAGCTTGTCGGGATGGGCTACCTGTGGTTTTCGGTCCGGTGGCTGCTGCGGCAGCTGTGGGCGCCGCTGCGCCGGTCGATGCGAAAGCGTCTGCTCCGGGACGGCTGGTTGGAGCTGCGACTGAGCGGACGCTGCGAAGAGTTCCTGGACCCCCGCTCCCGGCTGCAGGAAAGCTTGCGCCGTCTGGCCGGCCGGCGGGAGCGGCAGGCCGTGTCCTTGACCCAGCTGGAGCGCCTTCGCCGACTGCTCGAGGGCGATCGCCGCGTCCGCGGTCTGTGGGTCACCCTGGACGGACTGCGGGTCGGTTGGACCGGGGCAGATCGGATCCGGGCGGTACTTCGAAGCCTGTCGAAACGGGGGATCCGCGTCGTGGTGCAGGTTCAAGACGAAGTCTCGAATGTGGAGGCACTGATCGCCAGCGGGGCGGACCGCTTCGTGCTGGGACCAGCCGCCGGATACGAAGCGGCAGGCAACGCGTCGAAAGGCCTGTTCTTCGCCAAGACTCTCGAGCGCATCGGTGTGCGGGTCGAGGTGACCTCGGCCGGCCGGTTCAAGTCGGGCGCCGACGCCCTGACCCGCGACCGCCGAAGCCCCGACGATCGAGAGCAGGTCGAGGCGGTGATCCGAGGCTTGGACACCCATCTGGTCGAGGCCCTGACCGAGGGCCGCAGACTCGACCCAGACCGGGTGCGAAGCGGGCTGCAAGCAGCGCCCATGACCGCCGAGCGGGCTCGAAGTCACGGGCTGGTCGACGCGGTGGCTCGCGACGAGGAGGCACCGTCCATCGCCCAAGCCCTGAGCGACGCCGATCGGCCCCCAAAGATGGGCTCCGCCGAGAGCTTCGAGGCCCTCCATCCCAGACCCCTTCGCCGCCCCGGGGCGCCCCCCCGGATCGGCGTGGTCCGGATCCAGGGGGTGCTGGTGGACCGGGCGCCGGCGGGCTTGCCGGGTTCCGGGTCGGGCGTCGCCGTTCGGGACGAGGTGGTGGACGACCTTCGGGCCGCCCTCCACGACCGACGGATCGGTGGGGTGGTGCTCCACGTGGACTCTCGCGGCGGCAGCGTCACCGCCAGCGACGTGATCTACGGGTCGGTTCGTCGGCTCGCCGCCGACAAGCCGGTGGCGGTGGTCATGGCCGATGCCGCCGCCAGCGGCGGTTATTACGTGGCCTGTGGCGGCCACCGGATCTTTGCCCATCCGCTGACGTTGACGGGCAGCATCGGGGTGTTCGGCCTCTTTCCGACCTGGCCCCGTCTGATGGAGCGCCTGGACGTGGGACAAGACGTGATCCGAACCCTGTCCGGAGCGAACCTGCTCGATCCATTCGGTGGACTGGATGAGGCCGGCCGCGCTCGCCTCGAGCGGCGGGTCGAAGACCTTTACGCCCTGTTCGTGGACGTGGTGGCCGAACAGCGCGGCTGGAGCCGGGAAGCGGTGGACCAGGTGGCCCAGGGGCGGGTTTGGCTGGGCCGGGACGCCGCCCGACGAGGCCTGGTCGACCAGCTCGGGAGCTTGGCCGACGCCGTGGCGTGGGTGCGCGACCAGGTGCCGGGGCCCGTGGGCGCGGAGCCGGTTTGGGTCCGGAGCCGCCGCACGCCGCCCCGGCCGGCTCCGGTGTCCGAGCCGGCGCAAACCGTGGCCAACTGGCTCGGGGGCTCCCGGTTCGAACAGCTGCAGCTGATGGCCAGCGGCGCCCGAATCGTGGCGTGGTGGCCCGGACTTCGGTGAGCGCCCGCGGCCTCAGCCGCCCATCACCGCCGCTTCCGCCGCTTCGAACCCGATCTTGGAGTGGGTGCCGTCGCAGAACGGCTTGCGGGTGGACGCACCACAGCGGCACAGGGCTGCCTTTTTGCCGGCTTCGACGTGGTGGGTCTGGCCGGTCGGGTCCACCAGTTCGAGGGGGCCCTCCATCACGTAGGGTCCGTTGGCGAGGATTTTGATCGTCTGGCTCACGGAGTGAGTCTGGACCGACCGGGGCCGGCGCGAAAGCGTGTCGGGTCGTTCGAACGCCCTGCGCGAAATTCCGCTCGAACGGTCCGGCGGCGGCTGTGGCATACCCCGGGAGGGAAGCGCCGGTCACTCGTTCGTTCGAGCCGAAACAGACGGCCCGCGGGTCCAAGACCCCCGCAGAACCACCCCCGCATGCAGGCCGGCTTTCGCGAAGGTGGTGAAGTTCACCGCCCACCACACGCCATCGGCGCCCCAACCGAGGCCGTGGGCCAGGGCCACCGCCAGGGGAATCCGCAATACGTTCAGCGGAGCAGAGATCCGGAGCATCCAGGCGGTGTGGCCCGAACCGAAAATCACGCCTTCCAGGAGGGACTCGACCGCGACGAAGGGCTGCGACCAAGCGAGGGCCCGGGCGTAGCGGGTCGCTTCCGCGTGGACACCCGGGTCGGCGGCGAACAGGCCGGTCCACGGAGAGCCCAAAAACCAGAACACGGCCCACGCCAGGCCGCCGAGCGTCAGGCTCAGGGGCAAAAAACGCCCCAAGGCCTGCCAGGCGCCGTCCGGTCGGCCCGCCCCCAAGCTTCGTCCGACGGCCGACGCCAGGGCCAGACCGACGCCGTGAAACAACGGCCACGTGATCCCTTCCAGGGCCGAAAAGCCGATCCCGAGGGCGGCATTCACCTCGGGCCCTAGGGGCGATATTGCGAAGCGAAGAAGCCCCCAATACACCAAAGCGAACATGGACGATGCCAAAGCCACGGGGCCTCCCACCCGGAACATGTCGAGCGGGCGCAAGACCGCATGCACCGGCCGCAAACCCACGTGGCGAAGCAGCCACAGGACACCGACGGAGCTGGCCACCCCCCGCGCGAGCACCGTGCCCCAGGCCGCACCCATGACCCCCAAGTCCCAGCCGAACACGAACCAGGGCGTGGCCAGGGCGTTGAGCAAAAAGCTCAGTCCGTGCAGCAGAGCCGGCACCCGGGCCCGCCCCATGGCGATGAAGCACTGGTCCACCAGGGGTGCCAGGGCCAAAAAGATCGAGCCGGTGGCCAGAGCGCGCAGATAGGCCCCGAGGGCCCGCGACGCTTCGCCCTGCAGTCCCAGGAGCCCACCGACGCCGTCTGCGCCCCACCGCCCGGCCACCGTCGTCGCCGCCGCGACCAGCCCGGTGCAGACGAGCCCGTTGCCGATCCGGAAGGCCCGATCTTCGGGGTCTTGCGCGCCGGTCGCTCGGGCCACGAAGGGCGCGGTGCCGACGGCCACCACCTCGACCACGGCGAAGAACAGCACCATGACGAAGATCGAGGTGCCGACCGCCGCTTGGGCGGGGGTGGAAACGAATTGGACGAAGTACTGGTCGACCAGCCGAAAGGCCCGGGTCAGCACCGTGAACGCGGCGCTGGACGCAGCCAGGCCCAGGGCTTCGCGGCGAGAGATCACCCGGTCGAGGACGGACTGGAATCCACGCCCGCCGGCTTCGCCGGGGCCGGCGCCGGACCGGGCGGAACGAAGACCTTGTTTCGATAGTGCCGCAGCTCGCCGATCGAACCCCGCACGTCGGCCAAGGCGGTGTGATCGCTCGGGATCTTGGGCGGCAGGGCATCCGCCCCGTACCAGCGCTTGACCAGCTCTTTGACCGCCGAAACATCGACCATGCGGTAGTGCAGATACCCGTGCACCGAGGGGAAGTAGCGGGCCAAAAAGCGCCGGTCCTGGTGGATCGAGTTTCCGGCCAGCACACCCTCCAACGGCCGGCACCAGCGGGCCAACATCTGCAGGGTCTTTCGCTCCACCTCGAGCATGCCCAGGGCCGACGCCCGCACCTTCGTGAGCAGACCGTTTTCTTCGTGCATGCGGCGCACCACCGGCTGCATCTGAGACAGCTGGGATTCGGGCTGCCAGATTGCCGCTTCCATCACGTCCAGCTCTTCCAAGTCGGGTCCGGTGATCACGACCGCCAGTTCCAGCGGCACGCAGGTCTCGGGATCGAGGCCGGTCATCTCCATGTCGAGCCACACCAGCGGTTCGCGGGATTCGGTCACGGCGCCGCCCCTATCTGCTTTGCTCGCCCAGGTCGAGCCGAGGCAGGCTTCGGACCGGGACGGGCGGAGGCCCGCTCGCTCAGGGCGATTCGCGCTCGGACGGCAGGATCGTGAACTCGACCCGGCGGTTTCGCTCCCGGCCCGCCCGGGTTCGGTTGTTGGCGATCGGTTTGTCTTCGCCGAACCCGATGGCGGTCAGCCGATCCGGATCGATCCCCTGCCGCACCAGATACCGTCGCACCGCGTCCGCACGGCGTTGGCTGAGACGCAGGTTGGTAGACGCCGCGCCCTGGCTGTCGGTGTGGCCTTCCACCAGCACCCGGAGCCCGGGGTTCTGCCGCAGGGCCTGGGCGACCTCGTCGAGCAGATCGAAGCTCCGCCGCTGGATCCGGGTCCGTCCGACCGCGAAAAAGACCTTCTGGCTCAGCTCGATCTTGCCCTTTTCCGCGTCCACTCGAACGAGTTTGAGCTTCTCGTCGGGGCAGCCGTCCTGGTCTTGGACCCCGTTCACCGTTTCTGGGTCCAAAGGACACAGATCGTCTCCGTCCGCGATCGAGTCCGCGTCGTTGTCGGGATCGGGGCAGCCGTCGCCGTCCTCGAATCGGTCCCGGTCCTCCGGTTCGTCCGGGCAGCGGTCTCGGGGATCGGTGATCCCGTCCCCGTCCCGATCCCCGTGGGGACAGCCGCGGTGGTCCACCGGTCCCGGAACCTGGTCGCAGGCGTCTTCTCCGTCCAAGACCCCGTCGCCGTCGGTGTCCTGGTCGTCCAGGCAGCCGTCCCGATCCGCCACCCCGTCGTAGTCCTCCGGCACGTCCGGACAAGCGTCGTCCAGGTCGGCGATGCCGTCTCTGTCTCGGTCCGGGCAGCCCTGCGCGGAGCCGGGCGTCAAAACGCACCGGTCTTCCGGGTCCGCGACCCCATCCTGGTCCGTATCCAGGGGCCGGCACCCCTCGAGCTCGGCCTGCAGGGCCTCGAGGGTGCGGGCCGCCGCCGCTCGGCGGCGCTCCGCCTCCACCGGCTCGGCCCGCTCCATGGCGCGCCTCAGGAACGCCAGGTGCGCGTCGGCCCGGGCCAAAAGCTCGGGGGCGCAACCGTAGCCTTCCTCGGCGAGCCCGGCGACCCGCCTGTGCAGCCCATCGGCCTCCCGGCTCAGGGTGGCCTCGGTGGCGCAGCCCGGGACCAGAGCGACCAGGACGCCGAAGGGCCTCAGCCATCCGGTCGCTCCGAGCGGCCCGGTACGGGGCGGCCGACCGGTCAAGGGGCGGCTCGCTCGAGGTTGCCCGCAGGCGGTGGAACATTCGGCACAGACCCACCGGCGGCCGTGGACGTGGACGAGGTCGAGACGGGGGCCGAGGCCACCAGGGGGCACCGGGGCGACGGGGCGGTCTCGGGCTCGGGTGATTCGGCGCGGGTTCGGGCAACCCGGGCGCAGGCCGCCGCCCGGCGGGCCCACCGCAAGCTCGCCTGGTAGTCGGCGCGCGATCGCCGCTCCCGAGCCT
This sequence comes from Myxococcales bacterium LLY-WYZ-16_1, assembly GCA_031800475.1. Taxonomy (GTDB): domain Bacteria; phylum Myxococcota; class Kuafuiibacteriia; order Kuafuiibacteriales; family Kuafuiibacteriaceae; genus Kuafuiihalomonas; species Kuafuiihalomonas phototrophica. The sequence continues at coordinate 4,431 of DAPKRQ010000219.1, read as the reverse complement.
GATGCAGGTACAGCGAGGCGGTCTCGGTCTCGAAGGGAGCTCGGTTGGCGGCGTTCGCCTGGCGCGCGGCGGCGAGAGCGAGCTCGGCATCGCGCAGGGCCGACGTGGACTGGACGGGCCCGCAAGCCATCCAAAGCCCCGCCCATGCCCAGCCGAGACGCCGCACGGCCCGGAGGTACCACCGGGCCGATCCGCCAGCAAGGCGACCGGATCAGCGGCGCAGGTTCGAAAACAGAAGGCTGTTTTCGAGACAGTCGCGAAAAAGCTGTTTGGGGGCCGGCTCCCGCTCCTTGTCGCGCCCGACGAAATCCTCCACCCGATGCCGCGCGATCCGAAGGCCCAAACTGGTCAGCTGCACCGCGTCCGCCGCCATGGCGTACGCTGTCCCATGATTCTTTCGATAATAATGCTTGCGGGAGTCGAACCAGTGCTTGGGCACCCGATCGCCACGACCGGTGGCCCATCCGGTGCTCCCCCCCGCCACGTGCACCACCCGACTGTCCGGTACGTGCCATGTCTCGAAGCCCGCCCGGGCCGCGGACAGACACAGATCGGTCTCTTCAAAGTACAGGAAGTAGCTTTCGTCCATCAGACCGATCGTCTCGAACACTTCCCGGCGCACCATCATGGCGGCTCCGGGCAGCCAGTCCACCCGCTCGGGCCCATCGCCGAGGGTTCGGGAAGGGCGGAACCGATCCATCAGCCGGGTCACCGGTCCGAGCCCGATGCCCCCTTCGAACTCCCGCACCAGGCTGGGAAAGAAGTAGCGCACCCGAAAGTCTTCACCGCTGCTGGTCACCATGCGGCTGCCGGCGATCCCGGCGTTCGGGTGGGCGTCGAGAAAGTCTCGGGCGGCTGAAAGCGCACCCGGGAGCACCTCGGTGTCGGGGTTAAGCAGCCAGAAGTAGCGGGGCCGGGGCCCGTCGCCGGCCTGCAGGTACCTGCGCAGCACCCGGTTGTTGCCGTAGGCGAACCCGCCGTTTCGGGGGGCCGCGTCGAGCTCGACCCAGCTTTCGAAGCCCCGCTCTTCGATCCCTCGAGCCAGGGCCTCGGCATCGCCCGAGTCGTTTTCCACGACCCAGACCCTGACGTCTGCCGACTGCCGCACCTCGGGCTCCAGGGTCTGAAGCGCCCGGAGCGTCAGGGGGGCGCAGCGGTAGTTGACGATGCTGACCACCAGGTCCGGGGACGCGGTCACGAGCTCGACGATGTCCCAGGTCCCCCCGGTTGTCACGGCGATGCCGGCCGATGGTCGCACCCGGTTCCCTCGGCGCGGCAGGGCGGCGTGGGCTGGATCACCCTTCGATGGGGGCGTGGAGCGCGCGACCCGTCACCGCCGCCGCCGGGGGCGGATCTGGGGCACCCCGTCGGCCGGGTCTTCGGGCCAGGCGTGTTTCGGGTATCGGCTGCGCAGGTCCTTTCGAACCTCCCGATAGGTCCGGCGCCAAAAACTCTCCAGGTCTTGGGTGATCTGGACGGGTCGCCGGTTGGGCGCCAAGACCTCCACCCGGAGCGCCACCCGGCCGCCGGCCACCCGCGGGGTCTCGGTCAGGCCGAACAGCTCTTGAAGGGGCGCGGAAAGCACCGGCGGACCTTCGGGAACATAACGCAAGCGGACCCGACGGCCGCTGGGGATCGGCCACGCGTCCGGCGCGCCCTGGTCGACCCGGGCAGCCGCCGAACCCAGTCGGGCCCGAAGCAGCGCCACCAGATCGACGTTGCGCAGCTCGGCGAATCGGGTGGCGCCGAGGACCGCTTCATCCACGAGTTCGAGTCGCACGTCGTCGGGTGGCGGCGACAACCCGGCCTCGGGCAGGTGGTCCGCCACGAACCGCCACCGCAGCACCCAACGCTCGAGTTCCGGGGTCCAGGGGAGCGCCCGATCGAGATTTCGGCGCGCGGCCTGGGCCAGCGCGGGGGCCGGATCGAGCCCGTCCCAGGGAACCGGCCGACTGGACAGCTCCATGCCCCGAAAGCGGGTGCTCTCCACCGCCACGACCCGCTCTTCTTTCGAGTCGAATCGGACCTCGGTCTCGACCCGAAGGGGCAGGGTCGCCAGGGCACTTTGCGACACCTCCGAGGCCGACCGGATCCGAGGCGTTCGGCCCGCGTCGGCTCCGGCCAGCTCCACCGCCACCAGCCACGGGTTCGCCGCGTCCGGCCGAACGACACTGTCCCGGTCGAGCACCGCCCAGCCCCCGGCTGCCAGGGCCACCCGACCGGACGGGTCCCAACGCCCCAGCCGATCCGGAAAGCCCGCGAGCAGCGCCGTTTGGAGGACGGCATCCAGATCGCCTTCGGGGCGGCCATCGACCCCCAGCTCCCGCTTCAACTGCTCGGCGGTGCGGCGGGCTTCGGCCACGGCGGAGCGATCCAGCTCGGCCCCCGCATCTTCGTCGCCGAACACCACCCGCCGGCGGGCCCACAGGTCCCCCACGTCCGTGCGGCGGGCAAATGCCGCCCGATCGCGGACGACGTCCCGACCTTGGGCCAAGGCCGCGGCCTCGACCGCCGGGGCTCCGGCACCGAGGTCGCGAGCCACCGAAACGAACACTCCGAAGCGGGGATGAAGCGGAAGGTCCAAGACCGAGCGGCCTCTTTCGGTCAGGCGCCACCCATCCGGACTCGAGATGCCCAAGTCCCGCAGCAGCTCCACCGCCGCCTCCAGGCGTCTGGCAGGCGGCGCCTCGAACCACTCGAAGCGGTGGGGGTCGGTTTCGGACCAGCGCAGGACCCAGCCCAGTACCGGCGCCAGATCCACCCGAGCGATCTCGGGAGGCGAAGTCGGTTCGAGTCGCTCTTTCGGACTCCACAACCGGATCGCCCGCCCCGGACCGAGACGCCCCGCTCGGCCGGCCCGTTGGGTGGCCGAGTCCATGGCGATCCGGCGGGTGACCAACCGATCCATGCCCCGGCCCGGGTCGAACTCGACCCGCTTTTCGAGTCCGCCATCCACCACGGTCTTCACCCCTTCGATCGTCAGGGAAGACTCGGCCACGTTCGTGGCGAGCACGATCTTGCGACGGCCCTCTGGGTCCGGCCGAACCGCCCGGCGCTGGGCATCCAATGAAAGGCTCCCATGAAGCGAATGGACCTGGACTTCGGGTATCGGACGATCCCGAAAGCGGGCCTCGCAGCGCCGGATCTCCGGAGTGCCGGGCAAGAAGGCGAGCACGTCACCCTCGGTGTCGGCCAAAACCCGCCGAACGGCCCGGGAGACCCGAAACTCCAGGGCCTCTTCCCCTCCGTCGTCGTGGACGATCTCGACGGGGTGAGGACGGCCTTCGGCCCGGATCCGGGCGACCGGGTGCAAGAAGCGTTCGAGGGGCTCCGGATCGAGGGTGGCGGACAAGACGCCCAGGCCCAGGTCCGGCCGAACCGTGGCGCGGATCTCCCGCAACAGCGACAGGGCCAGGTCGACCTGCACCGAGCGCTCGTGGAACTCGTCCAACAGGACGGTGCCCACGCCCTCCAGCACCGGGTCCCGCAGCACCCGCCGCAAGAACACGCCCTCGGTCATGACCCACAGCTGGGTGCGGGGCCCCCCTTTTTTGGTGTGGCGAACCTGATAGCCGACCCGTTGGCCCAAAGGCGCGCCAGAGGCCTCCGCCAAGCGCTCCGCGGCCAACCGCACCGCCAACCGGCGGGGCTGCACCAGCCAGACCTGGGCCGGAGCCACCCGCTGCGCTTCCCACCAGGGCACCCGGGTCGTCTTTCCCGAACCGGGAGGGGACTCGATCACCACCGCGGCCGAGCCGGCAAAGGCCTGGCCGATCCGGGTCCGAACGCCGTCGATCGGAAGGGCAGGCGGCACCGGAGCAGGGTCGCGGCCTCATCGGCTGCTGACAACCGCCGAGAAGTGTTCCTACCCTCCGCCGCCATGCGAGACCGATGGACCGGGCTGCGGCTCTCCGTGTTGTGCGCGGGGCTGTGGGCCTGCGCCCCCGAGGCGAGCCAAAAGCAAGACGCGCCCCCGACCCCCGCCGAAGCCGACGCCTTCGTGAAGCGGGTCAACGCCGACCTGAAGCGGTTGTGGACCGACTGGGCCCGAGCCGAATGGGTCAAAGCCACCCACATCACCCACGACACGGAGATCTTGGCCGCCCAGGCCCACGAGAAGGTCCTGGAGTACACCACCGAAGCGATCCTGGAGGCAGCCCGGTTCGACGGGTTGGAGCTGGACCCCGACACGGCCCGGCAACTTCACCTGCTGAAGACCAGTCAAAGCCTCCCGGCGCCTCGAGACCCGGAAAAACGGGCCCGCTTGGCCCAGATCGCGGCCCGGATGGAGAGCATGTACGGCAAAGGGCAATTCTGCCCAGAGGACGGCGAATGCCAGGACCTGGGCGAGCTGAGCCAAACCCTGGCCCGCAGCCGGGACCCCGGCGCTCTGACGCGGGCCTGGGCGGGGTGGCGCACCATCAGCCCCCC
>DAPKRQ010000218.1:0-20248 GCA_031800475.1 Myxococcales bacterium LLY-WYZ-16_1 | reverse complement strand
CCCCACCTTTCGCGCCGGCCGCACCCTCGGCCTCGGCCCGACGCTCCCCTTCGGCGCCGGTCTCCGCCCGTGCCCGAGCCCGGCGCTCCGCTTCGGCGTTGGCGCCGGTCGCCGCCCGTGCCCGAGCCCGGCGCTCCGCTTCGGCGTTGGCGCCGGCCGCCGCCCGTGCCCGAGCCCGGCGCTCCGCTTCGGCGTTGGCGCCGGCCGCCGCCCGTGCCTCAGCCCGGCGCTCGGCTTCGGCCTTCGCCCGGGCCGCCCCTTCCGCCTCCGCCCGAGCCCGGGCTTCCGCCTCCGCCCGAGCCCGGGCTTCTGCCTCCGCCCGAGCCCGGGCTTCTGCCTCGGCCCGAGCTCGCGCTTCGGCTTCGGCGATGGCCGCCGCGACCGACGGGTCCGACGGAACCGGCGGCAGATCCGCCGGCACCGTCACCTCCGGGCTCGCAGACTCCGTATCGGCGGGGGTGTCCGGCCCCGCAATGGACGGCGGATCCGCCCGCCGTTCGGTGAGGGGACCCCGCGACGGTTCGTCGGTTCGGGATGGCTCATCAGGCGGGGGCGCCGGGCCCGGCGAGGCCGGCGCGACCGCGGGAGGCGGGTTGCCCGCCAGATCGATCCAGATCTCGTGGCCCTGACTCCGCAGCTTGAACGCCCGGCGGCGGTCCAACACCACGGTCACCCGAGCCACTTCCACGTTTTCCGTTCGCTTCCGTCGAAACCGGAGCTTCGGGATCCAAGGGTGCAAGTCGGATTGCTCCGGCGGCAACGCTCCGATACCGGCTTCCACCCAGTCGATCACGATCCGGTACGGCTCTTCTTCCACGTGGGCCGAAAAGTGCGGGGCGGCGTCGGCCCGGATCGCCAGGCGCAGGCGTTCCGGCTCGGTCCGAACGTCGAACCCGAGGAGCGTCGTTGCCACCAAAAGCGGTGAAAGCAGCCCTGCTCCCACCCGACCTGCCGTAGCACCTGGCCTGCCGAGCGAGCAAGGTCGCGACCGCGAAGGGTCGATCGGCCCGTTCAGCCACCGGGCCGCGGCACCCAAAGGGAACGAAAATCGCCCACGAGATAAAGGCTGCCGCACACCAGCACCGGACCGGGGTCGCGCTGGCGAACCGCTTCCCATGCCCGTTCCGGCGAGGCGGTCACGACCACGTCGGACACGCCCCGTTCGAGCAGCATCCGGGCGACCCCACCCGGGTCCCGGGCGCGCACCGATCCGGGCCGGGTCAGCGTCCAAGACCGGGCCCAGGGCACGAGCGCATCCAGCATCGGCCCGGCGTCTTTGTCCCCCAACACCCCGAACACCAGGTGCATGGGCTGTGCCCCGTCGGCCTCGAGCGCTCGGGCCAGCGCCCAAGCAGCGTGGGGGTTCTGCGCGCCGTCCAACCAAACGTCCCGTCCGTCGACCTGCCGCCGTTCCAGCCGTCCCGGCCAACGGGCCGCTGCCAGTCCAGCCGCCACGGCTTCCGGGTCGGGCCGCTCGAGAAAAGCGAGCGCAGCATCCACGGCCAGGGCCGCGTTCCGGGCCTGGTGGGGTCCACGAAGTGAAAGCCGCAGCTCGGATAACTCCAGCTCTTCGTTCCAAAAGCGGAATCCCTTCGAGAGAAACTCCGCCCGAAAGTGCGTCCCGAGACGTCGCACCGAGGCTCCGACTGCGCTCGCCAGGCCGTCGACCACCTGCATGGCTTCGGCGGGACCATCTGCCATGACGAGAGGTCGACCGGGACGTACCACCGCCCCTTCCTCTCGGGCGATGTCCGCCAGCGTGTCTCCCAGAATGGCCGTATGCTCGAGCGAAAGGTCGGTCAGAACTGCCAGATCTGCCTCCACCAAGCGGGTCGCGTCGAGCCGCGCCCCGAGACCGGCCTCGACCACCGCCACGTCGACACCCCGCTGACGCATCGCCACCAGGCCCGCGGCGGTCACCACCTCGAAGAACGACAAGCCCTCGAAACCTGGAGCCACCTCCTCCAGCTCTTGGACCGCCCGAACCAAGGCCTCCGGTCCGATTTCGCTCCACCGATCGCCTTCGAGAAACTGGATCCGCTCGGTGAGCGACACCAGGTGGGGCGACGTGAACAGTCCGACCCGGAGCCCGTGGCGGGCGAGGATCGAGGCCAGGAACGCGCACGTGGAGCCCTTGCCGTTCGAGCCGGCCACATGGATCGACGGCAGGGACTCCGGATGATCCAAAGCAGCCAACACCCGTCGCATGCGGTCCAGCCCGTATTTGGTCCCGCTGCGGGCCAGGGCGTACAGACGCTCCACCACCGAGCGGTAGGCCCCGTGCTCGGGCTCTCCCCGAAGGCTGGGCACGTCGAGGACCAGGTCGTCGGAGTTCACGACGGCTGGGCGCGCGGGTTCGGCTGGGTCAGCTCGGTCAGGAGGGCGATCCGGTCACGCAGCTCAGAGCGGGGCACGATCATGTCGACCATGCCGTGGTCCAAAAGAAACTCCGAACGTTGAAACCCCTCGGGCAGCTTCTGCCGGATGGTTTGCTCGATCACACGCGGCCCGGCGAAGCCGATCAGTGCGTTCGGCTCGGCGATGATCACGTCGCCGAGCAGCGCAAAGCTCGCGGCCACGCCACCGGTGGTCGGATCGGTCAGCACCGAAAAGTACGGACGCCCCACCTCTCGAAAGCGGGAGATGGCGGCGGAAGTCTTCGCCATCTGCATGAGGGACAGGATGCCTTCCTGCATTCGGGCGCCGCCCGAGGCCGAGAAGATCACGACCGGACACTTCTTTTCGATGCCCAGTTCGAATGCGCGGGTGACCTTCTCGCCCACGACCGAGCCCATGGAGCCTCCCAAGAACCGAAACTCGAAGCTGCCCGCCACCATTTCGACACCACTCAAGAGCCCCACACCGAGCACGAAAGCGTCCTTCTCTTCGGCGTTCTTTTGGGCAGAACGGATTCGATCGGGATATCGCTTGCTGTCCTTGAAGGTTAACGGGTCGGTCGACTCCAGGTCGGCCGCCTCTTCTCGAAACCGACCCTGGTCGAAAAAGGCGGCGAGCCGCTCCCGCGCACCGAGGCGGAAATGGTGCCCGCAGCCCGGGCACAGCTGCAGATGCTGGGCCACCTCTTCGGCCAGGTGGGCCCCGGAACAGGAAGGACAGCGGATCCAAAGTCCCGTCGGAACCGAACTCTTGGCCTCCCCCTTCACCTTGGGGGTTTGCATTCGCTTGAACCAGGCCATGGGCTCTGATCCTCCAATCTTCGGGCTTTGACAACGGGGTCAGCGGTGCTTCCACAGGGTGTACAGGATCTTCGCCCCCGCGGAAGCTACACCGCGGACCGTCCCGGCTACTTTGGACCGTCCGGCCTTTCTGGGCAGGTTGCGAACGTCGACCTCGAGCACCGACAATCCCAGCTTCGCCGCCTTCAGCTGCATCTCGACGGTCCACCCGTAGTCCGGGTCGGCCATGTCGAGACGTCCCAACGCCTCCCATCGAACGGCTCGAAACGGCCCCAGATCCGAAAAGGAGGAGCCGTAGACCCGATTCATGATCTCGGTAGCCAGGCGGTTCCCGAAACGCTGGGGCACGGTCAGCGAACCCGGGTCGGCCAAGGCGTTCCGGGCGCCGATGACCAGGTCGAACCCTTCCTGCTCGAGGGGGCGAAGGAGCAACGGGACCTCGGCCGGGTCGTTCGAGCCGTCCCCATCGACGAACACCACGGCCTCGGGCGGTCCTTGGGCCCGCTCTGCCAGGTAACGAAGCGCCGCCAGACAGGCCGAGCCGTACCCCCGTCGGGGTGCCCACACCACGGTGGCTCCCGCCTCGCGCGCCCGATCGCCCGTGGCATCCCGGCTTCCGTTGTCCGCCACCACCACCTCACCCAACACCGGCTCGCCCGACGGCTGCCGGACCTGCCGCAGATCGCGCACGACCGCCCCGATGGCCCCTTCCTCGTCCAGGGCCGGGATCACTGCTGCCGCGTCCATGGCGCGGGGGACCTACAGCCCCGGGGGAACTTCGTCGAGATCGACCTGCCGAAGGGCGAAGCGGATCAGCTGGGACTTGTTCGCTTTCGTGTGTCCTCTGCGCTTGAGCTCCGCCACCATGGCTTCGAGTCGGGCGAAGTCCTCTTCGTAGAGGCTGATCGAGATCACCCGGTAGTGGCTGGGTTTTTCTTTGGCAGCTGGCCGCCGCCCCGCTGGGGCGGGCGCCGGTCCGAAGAACCGCTCCTGGAGCAGTTCGTCCGCGGATAGCGGATCTTCACCGAGGCCGCCGGCCCCGGCGGGCTCCGAACCGCGCCGACTCAAGACGGTGCTCCTGCAGACCGGGGATTCCCGGACACACCGGCCCGGGCCGCCCTTGGCTCGGACGGCTCGGCCTCGGCCTCGGCGGGCTTCGGCGCCGCCCCGGATCGGGCCGGTCGCCCCCGATCCGAGACCCAGTCGACCACCTGCTGGTAGTCGGCGGCCCCGTGGCTGTCGGGCGCATACTCGAAGATGGTCTGCTTGTGGCTGGGCGCTTCCTTGAGTTTGGCGTTGATGCGCACGGGCGGCAGCACCTGTTCGCCGAAGTATCCGCGCAAGGCCTCGACCGCCTGATGGGATATCCGATTTCGCGCGTCGAACAAGGTCGGCAACACCCCCAGCACCTCGACCTCGTGGAGCAAGACGTCCTGCACGTGCTGCAGGGTCCTGAGGATCTGGCGAACGCCCACCAGCGCCAGGTAGTCGCAAGACACGGGAATCAACACCTCGCCAGCCAAGGTCAGGGCGTTCTGATTCAACAGCGACAGGCTGGGACCGCAGTCCAGCACGATGCAGTCGTACCGGGTGAGCGCCGGCTCGAGCCGACCGCGGAGCACCCGGGACCGGTCCCGAGCCGATACCAGGTCGAGCTCGGCCGCCGCCAAACTCTGATCGGCGACGATGGCGTCCAGATTGGCGCGGGCGCGCACCAGGAGTTGGTCGTACGGCGTGCCGTCGACCAGCAGGTGATAGACGGTCCGACGCGACTGCAGCCCCAAGCTCACCGCCACGTTTCCCTGGGCGTCCAGATCGACGATCAGCACTCTTTGGCCGCGAAGCGCCAAGCCCGCCGCCAGGGACACGGCAGTGGTGGTCTTGCCGGTCCCGCCCTTTTGGTTGAGCACTGCGATGACGCGGGCCTTTTGGGGCTCGGGAGCTTCCGAGTTCCCCGGGACGGCGACCTTGCGGCATGCGGTCGAGCACACTGCCTTGGGCCCCGCTTTCGTTTGAAGCACCTGGTAGGCGTATTCGAGCGCAAACTCTCGGCCGCACACGACGCAGTGCCGGCCGGCGGCCGCACCCGCCGCCCGAGTTCGCTCGTGGATCGTGGAGGCTTGGGGGGACTCGGGGGCCGCCTGGGCCGCATGACGACCCTTGCAGCCGATCGAGCAGAAGAACGGCCCTCCACCCCCATCCGACGGCCGCTGATAGCTGAACCGGGGAACGAAGCGCTTTTCGCAGACGCTGCAGCTGACCCACGATGCCACGGGACTGCTCTACCCTCCGACTGGGGTCCCGGCTCGGTCAACCCCAAGATGTGGGGGTGGTCATTGAGCGAAGAGGCCCGGACTGGGCCCGAACCGGCGCAGATACTGGGCGAGCTTCACCTTCCGGCGGGTCGATTCGCTGGTCATGTACCGGATCTTGCCGAAGATGGGTCGCTCCGGCCCCCAGGCCCGGTCGTACCGGCCCAGCACCCAGAAGATGCCGGAGTACGAATTTGGGTCCCGTCCATCCAGGGCGTACTTGTTGTTGAGTTCGACCATCACCTCCAGGGCGGTCTGGGGAGAGGGAGACCATTCGAGCACTTTCTTTCCCCAGAGCATCCGCAGGTAGTTGTGAATGCGTCCCTCCCGCACCAGCTGCCGCTGGGCCGCGTTCCACAGCTCGTCGTGGGTTTCGGCCCGCTCGAAAGTCTCGAGGTCGTACACGTACTCTCTGGGGTCGTCGGCATGCTCGGCCAAGGTTCGCTGCGCCCATTCCGGCAGGGATGCGTATTCGGTATGGTCGTCGCGCAGGCTGGCCATGTTGAAGCCGAGCTCTCGCCACGTGATCAACTCGTCCAAAAAGCTCTCGGCGCCGGCGCTCATCCCCCACCAACCTTCGCGTTTTCCGTTCGCTCGAGGCGAAAGGCACGAGGTGTCCCAATCTTCGGTGCTCGCCAAATCTCGAAACATTTCGTGAACCGACAGGTGGCCCCAGTGAAGATGGGGAGACAGGCAGGACGAAACCTCGTCGTCCGGATCGTTTCGCCCATCGCCGTACCGGATCAGTCGCTCCGAAAGAAAACGCTTCCACCGGTCCAGCGCGGCATTTCGACCACCGGCAACCCCCTCGACCGAGCGCACGGCCTGGTCGATCGGGAGCTTCGAAAGATCGAAGTGCCCGCCATCGCCGAACACGTCGGGCCAGCGTTCGAACAGATCGGTGGGAAGACGTTCGAACGGAACGAGCCCCGAGACCGAGAGCGGGCGTGCTCGGGGCCACTCGGTCAAATGCGGACGCAGGCTCTTTTGCAGAAAACGGCGGAAATCGACGGCTCGGGCAAAGACCCTCTCGGTGGCACGCATCGGAAAGAGCCCGTTGGAGTCCACGGCCTCGATGTGAACAGCGAGTTTTCGACCTGCCGCTTCGAGCATCTTGGGCAAGAAGAACGCGGGAAAGTCATCGGTCACTACCGCGCAGGCACGACCGGCAAAATCGGACAGCATGCCTTTCGAGGCTCCCGGATGTGGCTCGAAATGGGCGTGATGATGGACGGGGCTCGCCCGGCATGCCGACCGGTTGTCCCGCATGCCGTCCATCACGAACCGATGAAAGCGCTCGGAAGCCCACGGGTAGTCGACCCGCAGGGCCTCCAGGATCAGCAACGGCTTGCCCAGTTCCCGAGCCAACTCGACAGCGCGGTCGAGTGCGAAATTGAAGTGCACGCGGCGATGGGCGACCATCCAATACAGGACGTGTTCGCCGCCGGGACGGATCGGAGCTTCGTTTAGCGCGCGGATGCGCGTCCTGGGAACGGACATCGGGTCGGACCTGCCCAGCCCGAACCCGTCAGGCTGGGCAAAGCGATTCGAACGAATCGAGCGTCAGGCCCGGCGGCTGGTGTTGAGCCGCTGCGTCCGCTTCCGCTTCGACTGCGGCCGCGAACGGTGCGAGCGCACCATCCCCACCTCGCGAAATCGCAGTTCCGAGCGTCGGATCGGCTCGCCGAGGATCTCTTTGAGGCAGAGTTTGGGGATGTTCACGCCGCTCGCCACGGTCAGGGTCGTGGCGGGCGAGCAGCGCAGCCGCACCGCGTACAGAACGGGAACATCCTTGCCGCTACGCCGAAATTCGAGCGTGGCACCATAGGCGAGGTTGAGAAGTTGGGCGACCCGCGTGCCCGCGGCCTGCATCATTTCGTCGTGCCACGTCCGGGCGATGGTCGCATCTCGGTTGCCGTCCCGTACCTCGGTGCGGGGCACGGCCGCCAAGACTTCGCCAGACAGGCTGACCATGACGTCGACGTAGACCGGCTCACCCAGCAGGATCTCCTCGACCATCATGTCTTCGCTTCGAGGTATGGAAGCGAGACTGTCGGCGTTCGGAACGACCGTCCCGCCGTGCACGCGCCCGCCCCGACGGGGCTTCAGCACCAGCGGAAATTGCCAACCATCGGCGTCGAAGGTCTCGTCGTAGACCGCGAAGTTGGGCGTGGGTACGTGCGGGGCGACCCGCTCCAACATGGCGGACCGGTCGGAGCACAGCTCCATCGACTCGGGGGAAGGCGCCATCACCCGAATGCCCCGGGCTTCGAGCGGCTCCCGGTGGGCCAGCAGAGCCTGCAGCTGGTCGTCGGTGGCCGGAATGATCACCGAGATCTGCTTTTTGGAGCAGAAACCGAGGAGCGACTTCAGATAGCCCGGGTCGGACGTGGGCGGCAGGACATGACGCGCCCGTTTCCCGAGCAGCTCCATCCCGGGCCCTTCCTTGGTCAGGTCGGCCGCGAACAGGTCCACCGTTCCGTCCGCCATGGTGCGAAGCGAAACGATGCCGTCGGGTGAGTTGGCGCCGCAGATGAGAACCTTGGTCTTCATGTCCTTTTCCTCTCTTCGAACGTCGCAGACATCCGGATGCATTCCGGTTCGCCCCCGCGCTCGGTGATGTCCAGGTAACGCACAGGATTTGACCAGGTCAATAGGGGAACAACGGGATCCGGTGTTTTACAGCTCGGGCGCATTTCGCCCCCGACCCCATTCAATTCGGATTTCCTCGGGTTCTTGGCCCGCGCGCGCTGACCTGGACAACCCTTGGACACCTCCCACCTCGCGGCCCGGCGCGCCGCGCGCCAACGTCCGTTCGGAACCCGGTGCCAGGGAAGTCCCCAAGGCTTGACGGCGTTGCGGCCCATCACGAACGTCCAACACCGAACCCTTCTCGAACGTTCCCGGAGTGCCCATTTTTCCGGTTTTGATTGACGCCCAAACCGCCTGTCGGTACCGCGCGCAACCGGTCAGGGATGATCCGCACCGAATCGTTGACCAAATACTTCGGCACGCGACCTGCTGTCCGCGACCTGAGCTTTCGCATCGAGGACAGCGAAGTCGTCGGCTTTTTGGGCCTGAACGGTGCCGGCAAGACCACGACCCTTCGGATGCTCGCGGGCTTGCTCGCCCCGTCCAACGGGACCATCGAGATCGACTCGGAACCGCTCCACGCCGAGCGGTCGATCGAGGTGCGGCGCCGGATCGGCTTCCTTCCCGAAAGGCCGCCGCTGTACGACGAGATGGGCGTCCGGGAGTTCCTCGAGTTCGCCGCGCGGCTCCGAGGCGTGCAGAAGGACCGGGCGGGCCCAGCCGCCTCGGAGGCCATGGAGCGAACCGGGCTGGGCGACCACCGCCACCAGGGCATCGGCTCCCTGTCGCACGGCTACAGGCAGCGGGTCGGAATCGCTCAAGCCATCGTTCATCGCCCGTCCCTGGTCATCCTCGACGAGCCCACCAGCGGCCTGGACCCCGTGCAAATCGCGCACATGCGCGAACTGATCCGAGAGCTTCGCGGCCATCACACGATCCTCGTGTCGAGCCACAACCTTCCGGAAATCCAGCAAACCTGCGATCGACTGTTGGTGATGCGGGACGGAAGGCTCGTGGCGAGCGGAACGGAAGCGGAGCTTTGGGGTCGCAGCCGAGGCCGGGTCCGGCTCGAGCTCGTGGGCGAGCCCGAGCGGATACGGGGGCTGTTGCCCGACGACAGCCGCATCCGGCCGACCCCTGCCTCCGAAGCCAACACGCTCGAGGTGGAATCCACGCTCACCGGGCCCACCGAAGAGCTGGTCGAACGCCTGGTCGGCGCCGGCATCGGGGTACGACGGGTGGAACCGGTCACCGAGGGCCTCGAGGAACTTTTCGTGCAGCTGACCACGGAGGAAGCACCGTGATCGTACTCCTGATCGCTCGAAGAGAGATCAACCAAGCCCTGAAAACCTGGTCTGGATACATCATCGGAGCTTCGCTGCTGCTCCTATCGGGGCTCTTGTACAACGTGCTCGGTGTGGGCGCCGTCCCGCAGTACTCCCGCGACGTGCTTGCGAACGCGTACTACTTTCTCAGCGGGACTTCGCTCGTGGCTGGGATCTTGTTCGCCATGCGCCTCGTGGCCGAAGAGCGGCAAACCGGCAGTTTGCCGCTGTTGAGCAGCAGCCCGATCAGTGACGGGCAACTCGTCGTCGGTAAATTTTTGGGTGGATTCGTCTCGGTGGCACTTTTCGTTGCTTGCACCCTCTACATTCCCCTCTTGGTCTGGATTCGGGGCAACGTGACTGTTGGACACATCGTCGCCGGCCATTTCGGCCTGCTGCTGATCGGCGCGGCTGGAGTATCGATCGGACTGCTCGGCTCGGTGCTGTTTCGCTCCCAGCTTCTGGCGGCGATCGTATCGGGCGTCATCGCGGTGGTGATGCTGGTACTTTGGCCGGCCAAGCGGCTGATAGACGGCCCGCTGGGTGACGTCATCGGCGCCATGGCCCTTCACGACCGTCACTTTCGGCCGTTCATGGACGGCACGATCTCGTTGGCAAACGTAGTCTATTACGGAAGCGTCATCGCTTTCTTCTTGGTCCTATCGCGCAACGTCATGGAGGCGAAGCGGTGGCGGGGATGAACCGAAGGCTGCACCGGTGGAGCCCCAGCGCCCTGCTCTTGGCCGGTTGGCTGTGTGTTTTTATCGGCGAACGCAGCTTTTCGGGCAGCACCACGGGTTGGACCCTGGACTTCGTCGGGGCCGCGCTTCTGCTCGCCGGCCTCGGATTTCGGATCGCCGAACACCTCCGGTCCGCCAGCCTGGCTTCCCGAGCCCTGCTCGGAGGCGCCGCTGCCGCAGTGGGCGCGGTCCTGGCGTACGAGGCCACGGCGTTCCTGCCGGATGGCGTGTGGACCTCGGTGGCGTGGGGAGCCTGCTTGGCTTTGGGGTTGTCAGCGGCGTCGGTTACCGCCGCGCTCGAATTCGCCGTGGCACCGGTGGCGCACAACCCGACCTACGAGGCGCGGCGGGTCCGCAGTGCCGCGGAGCGAGGCCTCGGTTTCGGGCTTTTCTGCCTGGTCCTGCTGAGCGCCAACTTCCTGGCCACCCAACACGACGTCCGCCTCCGTTGGGGGGCCGCCGGCCGGAGCCGACCGAGCCCCGAGGCCCGCGATGCCGTGCAGAGTCTGGATGCTCCCGTCGATGTGTGGCTGTTCTTCCCCCGGGGCAATGAGGTTGCACCCATCGTGCAAGACTACCTGCAACCGCTGGAGGACGATTCTACCTTTTTGACGGTTCGGACGGTGGACCACGCCCTGGCAGGCGAATTGGCCGAGACGGCCCAGGTAAACGACAACGGCTTTTTGGCGGTGGTCCGGGGGGACGTGGCCGAATCGGTTCGGATCGGGACCACCGAGACCGCGGCCCGGGGCTCGCTGCGCCGCCTGGACCGGTCTTTCGTGGAGGCACTGCTGCGGGTCACATCCGTCCGCAAGGTGGCCTACTTCACCGAAGGGCACGGCGAACGACCGACTCGTCCTCGCGCAACCCGAGATGGCCGGGCTTCGGCGCGCGTGCTCCGGCGACAGCTCGAGGCCCTGCAATACGAAGTGCGGCCGCTCGGCCTCGAAGAGGGTCTGGCCGACAGAGTCCCCGAAGACGCGGACGTGGTGTTCGTGCTCGGCCCGGAGCAAGCCTTCTTGCCAGCCGAAGAACGGGCACTGCTGAGTCACCTGAAAGGCGGAGGACGGCTGTTCGTCGCATTGGACGCGGGCGAGACCTCCCCCCTTCCCCAACTGCTCTCGGCGGCGGGGCTCGCGTTCGATCCCACCGTGTTGGCCAATCCTCGGGCCCATGTGCAGTTGACCCAGACCCGCGCCGACCGCATGGCCATCGCCACCAACGCGGTGGAGCAGCACCCAGCCACCGACCGCCTGGCGGCCAACCGCGGCCTGTACACCGTGTTCCTGCGGAGCGGCGCCCTGGCCATCACCGAAGAACCGGGCGGACACGGGCTGAAGACCGAAACCCTGGTTCGGTCCCTTCCGGGCACCTTTGCCGACGCCGACGGCTCTCTGTCGCCCCAACGAGGAGAAGACGTGGGGAGCGTTCCCCTGATGGCGGCCGTGACTTCCACCGTGACCCCCGACGAAGACGGCGGCCGCATGGTGGTTTTGGCCGATGTGGACGTGGTTTCCGACGACCTGATCCAGTTGATTCAAGGGAACGCACTGCTCCTGGTCGACGCCCTTCGCTGGCTGCAACGGGACTCCGATCCCGTGCTGGCTTTGCCCGAGGACGACGACGTGAAGATCGTGCATCGGCGAGAAGAAGACCTGGCCATCTTCTACGGCACCACCTTCGGGATCCCACTGCTGGTGTTGATCCTCGGATGGTGGGCGCAACGGCGGAGGCCGCGGTGAGGGAGCTTTGGACCTGGGCGATCGCCTTGGCGATCTTGGCGCCGGCGAGTTTGTGGTCTTGGCACCGCGAGCCTCCGGAATCGGTGCGCCGGGGTGTGAAACTCACGCCCGACGGAAGGTTGAAGCGACTTCGGTGGGTCACGACGACGGCCACCGTGACCCTCTCGCGCGAAGGAGAACACTGGTGGTTCACGCAGACTCGGGATGGACTTCCCACCCGAAGCTTCGTGGGCAATGCCCGGACCTCGGATTGGGTGGACGCACTGGTGCCGTTCGAGGCGGTTCGGACGCTGGGGCCGCTGGACGCCGACACCCGTTCGAGGCTGAACCTGAACCGGGGGTGCAGCCGATTGGAGCTGACTTTGGAGGCGGGTGAGCCGCGAGTCTTCTCCGCCTGTCGAAGCCCTGCGGACCCGAAGGTCCCCGCCGCCCGATGGTACGTGCAGCGCCTGGGCGAAGACCCGGTTCACCTGGTCGCGGCCCAGCGGCTTCGGGACCTGGAACGTCCCTCTCGGTTTCGGCAACGCACGCTGCGCGAGGGCCCGTTGACGGACGTGGCCCAGGTGGTTCTCGAGCAGGCGGACCTTCGGATCGAAGCCGTTCGCTTGGCCGAGGGGGCACCGGACGCCGGCTGGGCCCGCTCCGAATCGCCGGACACACCCGCCCCCGCCGTGTCGGCCCTGGTGCGGGCGCTGGAACGTACGGCGGTCCTCGAGTATCCGCCGTCCCCCGAACCGGGAGCGCCCTGGTTGCGGGTGACTTGGTTGGACGCCGACGGAGACCGCCTGGGCATGGCCGCGTTGGCTGACGATGCCGAGGGTCGGGTGCTGGCCCGCTCGGAGGCGACCCACCGATGGGCGGTGGTTCCTCGACCGGTGGCCGAACGACTGCGGGAGCGGGCAAACGCCGCCTTCGGCCCCTGAGGCGCCCGCGAATCAGCCCGAGGACCGGGCTGTCATCCCCACCGCTGCGGACGAAAGGGTGTTCGTTTCAATCGAACTCTGCGTCCCGGCGCGCCCGAAGCTCGGCCTCCACCATCTCGACCACCTCGACCAAGTTCTGATCGACCACCTCCCGGACGAAGGCGCGCCCGTCCAGCGGAACGCCAGCCCGGCCGCATCGGGTGCGGGCCTCCGCGTGGGCCCGATGGATCTCTTCGAAGACGGCCGGCCGCAACCCGAACTGCTCCCGGACGTGCTCGCACCAATCTCCCTCGCCCCCCGGTCCGAAGAGCTCGGCGGTCAGGGCCCGAGCCTGTCGGCCTCGCTCTGCAGGAAGCTCGCCCAGCGCCTGCAACAGGCAATCTTCCAGCAGGCTCCGGACCGGCGACCGGCTCATCCGCGGACCCCTCGCCGCCTCCAAAGCCAAAGACCGGCGCCGGCCAGGGCGGCGATCGCGAGCCCTCCGAGCCCACCGGGCCCAGCGCGGTCGTGCGCAGAGGCTGCCCGGCAGCCGCAGCCGTCGTCTGACGGGCGAGCCTCCCGCACGACGAGCGACAGGGGAGCCCGTCCGATTACACCCCGGGCGTCCCGGACGCTGACCGCGAACAAGAACAGCCCCGGCTCCTCCGGCGTACCCGCCACCCGGCCTTCGCGGGTGAGCTCGACCCCGACCGGCAGCTCGCCGGTCAGCAGGTCGAAACCGTAGGGAGGCACGCCGCCGCTGACGGTCAGGGCCCGCTCATAGAAGGTCCCCACCTGGGCTTCGGGCAGGTCTTCGGCGGCCACCCGGACCGAGCCGTCGCCCGCGATGCGCACCGTGAAGTTGCCGGAGTCCAACAGGCCGAGGGCATCCACGGCGTTGACGGTGAAGGTCGACGTGCCCACCCGGGTCGGCGTGCCACACAGCTCGCCCTCGGGAGACAGCTCGAGTCCGGGGGGTGAAAAGGCGGCGCTGAAGCGGAAGGGCGGATTCGAGCCGGCCACCGGAATCTGCACCCTCTGGGTCTCACAGTATGGGACTCCCACCACCCCCGGCGGCAGAACCCCCGACAGCACCATCACGCCCCCTTCCGGGTCCAAAAAGTCTGCGGTCAGCTCGGCTTCGGCCCGTTCACCAAAGGCATCGGTCACCTGCACCCGAAACGCTACCGGGCCGGGCTGTTCCACGGTGCCGGCCCACCGGCCGACCTCGGACAAATCGGTGTCGGCCGGCAGCTCCCCGGCGGCAGTCCAAGCGTAGGGTGGGGCGCCCCCCACCGCCACCAGGTCCACCGAGAACGGGCGCCCCGCCACGAACTGCCCCAGGTCGGTGGGGGACACCGACAGCTCCACCGTCGGGTCGATGACCTGCATGCTCAAAGCCCGCTCCGCGAAGGCGCCACCGCTGGTCACCCGGACCACGAACGGAAAGGTTCCGAGCTCCCGGGGCACGCCGGACACGATGCCGTCGGCGCCGAGCTCGAGGTCCGCCGGCAGCCGCCCTGCGGCCACCTGGAAGCCGTAGCGGGCCACGGGACCGCCGACCACCAGCAAACCGGCCTCGTAGGGCACTCGACGCCGAGCCAGCGGCAAGGAGCTCGTGACCACCTGCAGGTCTGGCGCGAAGACCTGCAGCTCCGGCCCGAGCACCTGGTTGTTCGCTTCGTCGACCTCCTCGATCCGGGCGTCCGGATCCAGGAGCATCCCCAGCCGATAGGTTCCCGGTTCGGTGGTCAGGGGCACCCGGACCGTCTCGGTCTGAACGGCACCTTCTCCCGGTCCCAGGGAAGGAACGGCGGCCCGAGCCAGCTCCAGATCGCCGGGACGAATCTCCGCGTCTTCGGACAGAACGAAGGCCGCCTGGGTCGCGGGTGCGTCGACGAACCCCGCGTTGTCGACCCGGTGACTCACGGCCAGATCCTGCCCGGCTTGGAGGGCGGTGGAGCTGGACAGGACCGTGCCCTCGAGATCCGCCACCCTTCGACGAAGCTGAATCGGGCGCTCCGAAAAGTTGTCGCCGAGGTCGCTGTCCACCTCCGGGGCCGCCAAGGTCAGGGTGGCCGTCAAGGTCGCCGTCCCCGGCGACAGGGCCGGGGGCAGGACGGCGGATTCGGACAGACTCCAGGTGTTGTTCGAGGCGACCGAAGGGACCGCGCCGTCGAACAGGACGAAGGGCGCGCCGACGCTGGGAGTCAGGTAGACCTCCAGGCTGGCCCCGGACAAGACGGAAGGGCCGTCGTTCCGCACGTCGACCAAAAACAGCAGCTCCTCCTCCAAAAAGGCCTGCGGCAGGGCAACCAGCCGGAACAGGGACGGGTCCGTTCCCTGGAACACGACCAACGGGGTGGCCGCCACGTCGTTGCTCCGGTCGGGGTCGTTTCGCAGCTGATTGGGGTCGAGTCGGGCCAGGATCTGGAAGGTGCCCCGAAGCTGGGGTGAGGGCATCTCGACCACGGCCACCGTGGAGCTGACCGCCGACGGGAGCGACAGGGTCTGCACGCCGACGGACCGGTCCATGGCGTCCAACGCGGCGTCGGTGGACAACAGCAGCTCCACGTCGAGGGCGCCCGAGAAGGTGCCCGAGTCGGCCGTCACCTCGACCTGCACCCGCAGGTCGTCTTCGAGCCGGTACGCCGCCGACAGCGAACCCGCCGAGTCCGCCCGCAGGTCCTGCTGCGCCCATGCAGGGGCCGCGGTCCCACTGAGGGCGGCGACCAGACCCAAAGCGCCGGCTCGCGGGTCAATCCACATCGGGGACTACCGTCTCGACCCAGCGAAACCCCCGCGTCCGGCCGACCACCTCTTCCCAACTCTCGGCGTCGGGTGCCTCCAACAGGGCCGCCCAGGACGTCTTGAGCTCCGGCTCTCCGGGCGCCCATTGGGCCAATGCCGCCTCCCAGCCTGGGTTGTGCCCGAGGGCCAACACCGTCTCCGCCGTGTGGGACGACCCGGCCAGGAGCGGCTTCAGCTCGGCCCAGCCGGCCAGATACAGTGTGGGCTCGAACGACACATGGGGGGCACCGCCCGCCAGGGCCGGGCGCAGGCAGTCCCAGGTCTGCCGGGTCCGGAGTGCGTCGCTGCACAGGACCCGGTCCGGGACCCATCCCCGCTCGGCCAAGAGGGCGCCGACCCGCGGCGCCTGACGCAGCCCTCGGTCGTTGAGGGGCCGGGCGTGATCGCTGTCGGCCTCCGAGGCCCAAGAGCTCTTGGCGTGCCGCATCAGGATCAGCCGCTTCATCGCCGCCCTCCGCCGGTTCGGGTCACGATTGGGGCACGTAGCCTTCGGGCCGCGCCACCCCCTGCCCGTAGAAGAACTCTTCGCACTGCTCCATCAATACCTTCAGCGCCTGTGGATCGGCGGCATTGATGCGATACTCGTTGATCAGCATCTTCGAGTGCTCGACCCAGTCGTTCCACGCGGCCGCGCTCACCTGGTCGAACAGCTTCCGTCCGAGATCTCCGGGATATGGGCGCCGCTTCATCCCCGGCAGTTCCCGGCCGTACCGGATGCAGTGCACCTTGCGCTCGGGGTTCGCGTACCGGTTGAGGCCCTCGTTTTCCACCGGCGGCGGTGGCTCGCCCGCTGGGGCCTCCACTTCGCCGCCTTCCGAGGAGGAAGCCGCCCCGTCGCCCTCGTTCATCCGCAACGCCAGGCCTTTGTAGGACCGATCGGCCGGCTCCCCGGTCTCGACCGGCAGGCCCGAGTCCTTCCAGCCCGGCTGGTTGATGGTGCCGTCGTCGGCCTTTTCGCTGCCAAAGCCCCCCCGCATGTCCACCACCTGGGTGTAGCCGAGGTGTTTGAGCTCCATGGCCGCCCGGACGCTGCGCCCGCCCATCTGGCAGTGGGTGATGACCTTCGCGTCCTTGTCGGGCAGCAGGAATTCGATCACCCGCGCGAAGTCGGGGTTGGGCACCATCCCGTTCGGGGTTTTGTGCAGAAATGGGACGTTGTAGGCGCCGGCTGCGTGCTCCTCCACGAATTCCGGCATGGACCGCACGTCGAGGAGGATCCAACCGTCCTCGTCGGTCCGTCGTTTGGCTTCTTCGGCTGAGATCCGCTCCAGATCCATCCCATCCGTTGTCTAAGCCCGGCTCACCAGGAGACAAGCCCTTTCGGTCGACCCGGGTCAGAGCAGGCAGTCTTCGAGGGCTCGCCGAAAGGCCCGGGCGTCCGCGAAGCGCTCCTCGGGCTCCTTCGCCAAGGCCTGCTGGACCACGGCTTCGAGCTGCTCGGCCAGGTGGGCAGGCAGCTGCACCTCGATGGGCGGGGGGTCCTGGGTCAGGACCTTGGCCAGCAGCTGGACGGTGGAGTCCCCGTCGAAGGGCACCCGGCCCGTGAGCAGCTGATACAGGATGACGCCCACCGTATACAGGTCGGTCCGGTGGTCCACCGGCTCGCCGGCCGCCTGTTCGGGCGACATGTAGCGGGGCGTCCCGAACACCGTACCGGCCTGCGTGATCGACATCTGGTCATTCCGGCCGAGCTTCGCGATGCCGAAATCCAAGATCTTCACCATCGGCTGCCCGTCCCGGTCGACGAGCATGATGTTCTCGGGCTTCAGGTCGCGATGCACGATGTCGTGCTTGTGGGCGTGCTCCAGGGCCGACAGCACCTGGTCCACCAGCTGAAAGGCCTGTCGGGGGGGCAGCGGCCCGCGCCGCTCGAGCAGGTCGGACAGCGACTCTCCATCGATCAGGTTCATGACCAGGTAGAGCAGTCCGTCGTCGGTCCGGCCAAAGTCCGTCACCCGCACGATGTTCGGGTCGTCGAGCCGGCACACGGAGCGGGCCTCTCGGTGAAACCGCTCGACCACGTTCTTGAGCATCGACAGCTCCGGGCGAAGGAGCTTTACCGCCACCTCCTGCAGCAAAAGGGTGTGCTCCGCCCGATACACGATCGACATGCCGCCCCGTCCGATCTCGTCCACGATGCGGTAGCGGTCCTGGATCACCTGTCCCGGCAACAGCTCGGAGGGATCGGTGTCCTCGTGCGGGCTCGACCCTCCGGCTTCGACTTCGGGGCCCTTCGGCTGGCCGTCGGCCTCCATGATGAATCGCGCTCCCCAGGGCATGGCGGTCGGCGGGGGTCCCGACTCGGCGGGAGACCAGGGCGAGCTTTGCGGCTGCGACCCCGGGGCCGCAGCGGGCGGCAGTTCCCCGATCCCGTGGCGGGTCGGCGGCTCCGAGGGGAACGACTCGTCGTCGAAAGGAGGAAAGGCGCCTTCGGAGGATGGACGCCGGGGCGCGGGCTTTTGTCCGGTCCTCGGAGGGGACTCGAGCGGGGGCTTTGACTGGGGCGCCCCGGAACCAAAGATGGCGTCGACGACCGAGTCCACGTCGAAGTCGTTCGCGGAGTCCACCAAACCTTCCAAGATGGGCGCTCTCCCATTCGTTTGAACGGAATCCTTCGGATCGCCTTCGTAAACCTCGGCCTCCACGGTCTGGTTCGCATCGAGATCGCCGCTGGCCAGCAGGTTGGCCAGGTCTTCGATGTCGTACGACGACGGATTGTCGTGACCGAGCTCGGTCGGCGGCCCCGCCGCCTGCGGTCGGGGACTCGCCGGCCGCCGGACACCGGACGGACTCCGCGAGTACGGCACCGATACCCTGGGCCGCAGAGGCGGCAGGTCACTGCTGTCGCTGTCCGGCCCCCCCGACATGTCCGGAAACAGCAATTTCACGGTCTGGGCCCATTCTGCAACGCGCGAATTCTGCGCCTTATCCAGGTTCTCTTCGAAGATCGACGCGATGCGGCCCAGATCGGCTGGACGCTGCAGCGGATCCTTCGAGAGCATGGCCCGCAAAAGCGTGATCACCGAAGCCGGGGCACGCGGCAGGGGCGGCAACGTGGCGTTTAGCACCGCACTCTTTGCGTCTTCTCGGGGACCGAGCCGCAGCCAAGGCCCCCCGATCAGCCCCTCCACCACCAGCAAAGCCAGCCCGTACACGTCGGTTTCGGGGGACGGGGGCTTGCGGAGGAAGAGCTCGGGCGCTTGGTACGGAAGCCGAGCGCGACTGGCCGGAAGCGTCGTGACCGACCGACCGAAGCCGACACCCAAGACCCGAATCTCTCCTTGCGGCGTGATCAGCACGCTGGGCGCGCCCAGCCGTCCGACCCACAGCCCATCTTCGCGCCCCGGCCCGCCCGGGTGCTGGTGCGCCATCTCCAGCATGCACGCCACCTCGAGACCCACGTGGAGCACGGCCTCCACCGACAAGGACCGACCCGTGCGTTCCGACCGCTCCAAGACCTGGGACCAAGGCACCCCGTGCACCCGTTCCATGGCCACGAACAGCCGGCCGTCCCGGTCGTCCACATCGAAGTGCGGGACAGCCACCGGATGACGAAAGCGGATGGCTGCCGGCGCCTCGCCGAACAAGGTTTCGCGGAAGAACCCATTTCGGCGAAAGCGGTCGTGAAAGACCTTGACCACGCAGCGCTGATCCGCGCCTGAGGCGATCTTTCGATCGGCCACGAAGAGCCGGCCCGTACCAGCTTCCGCGAGCTCCTCGACCACTTCGTATTCGGCGAATCGCCGCATGGGGACCTGGGGGATGCTACCCGAGACCGGACCCGCCGCGTACCTGCCACCCAGTCATGAAATCCGACGGGTGGGGGGGCGAAATCAGCCAAGCGCGCACAGTCTGCGCGTCCCGCAGGTGGCGCTCTACGGGATACTCCCTGATGAACCCGTTCCCACCGTAGATTTGGACCGCCTCCCAGGCCGCGGTCACCGCCGCGTCGGCCGCCCTCTGGGCCCCAAAAAGAAGGGAGAAGCGGTCCCCGTGAGCGACTCCGTGGTGAAGCAACAGCCGGGCGCCATCCAGGGCCGTGAGGCCGTCGGCCAGCTTCCATTGAACGGCCTGAAAATCGGCGATGGGCCGCCCGAACTGCGAACGTTCCTGGGCGTAGATCCGGGCCGCTTCCAGGGCGGCTCGACCCACACCCAAGGCCACCGCGGCGGCGACGGCTTGTACGCCCTCGGGCGCGAAAAGGACGGCTCCCGGGTCTGCGGCCCCGGGATCCGGGGAGCCGGAGGCCGCGGTGCCCCGCTCCGAACCGGAACCGGCAGCGTGGCCCCCCTGGCTCGCGTGGTCCGCGTGGCCCTGGCCCGCGTGGTCCGCGTGGCCCCCCTGGCCCGCGTGGTCCGCACGGCCCCCCTGGCTCGCGTGGTCCGCACGGCCCGTCCGGCCGAGACCGGCCCCCCGCAGCCCGAGGCAGGTCGGACTCGGTGCGAAGCCCGCGCGGGCGAACTCGAGCCGGCCGCCCCCCCGGTCCGGCACCCAGATTCTGCGAAGGACGGCCGAGCGGGTTGCGGTGGCGGTGGCGACGCCCCACCAGCCGTCGCCTGCCAGGGCCGCGGCCATCTCGTCTGCCGCGATCGCCTCGGTCCTCGCGCTTGCCCCCACAGCGGTCAGG
>DAPKRQ010000217.1:0-16494 GCA_031800475.1 Myxococcales bacterium LLY-WYZ-16_1 | reverse complement strand
CGGGTCGGGGCAGACGGGAACGGCGGGATTTTCGGCGGATTCGGGGCGTCGGCAGGTGTGGGCGTTCTTTTCTAGCCGTGGTAGGTCCAGGTGCAGGTGGCCACCCTAACGCTCGTTCTCCAAGGGCGAGAGGTCCGAACGTTCGTCCTCGATTCTGCCAAGACGACCATCGGCCGAGCCCAGGACAACGACATCGTCATCAACAACCTGGCCCTATCTCGGTACCACGCCGAAGTGCACCGCCGGGATGGTGCGCACCAGGTCGAGGACCGCGGCAGCCAAAACGGCGTGTACGTCAACGACGAGCGGATTCACCAACCCCGCGTCTTGCGCGATGGGGACATCGTCACCCTGGGGACCTACCGCTTCCTCTATCGAGGTGAACCGGCGACGGATGGGCCCGCACCCGCGTCGAGTGCCAAGCTGCCACGGGCCCGGGCACCGACGGAGGTGAGCCTTTCCGCCGACGCCCCGCCTCCACCCACGCCGCCGGGCGCCGTCGGACGGGCTGCCCGCATCCCCCTGCTGGTGCTGCGCTACAACGACGTGGAGGTTCAGCGCTTCCCTCTCGAAGGCACCGAGGTGGTCGTGGGCCGTTCTCGGGACTGCGACATCCAGATCGCGGAGCGACGTCTTTCGCGCCGTCACTGCGAGCTGAAGCGCAGCGAGGGCGACCGCGTCTTCGTGCGGGACCTGAAATCGCAGAACGGCACCTTCGTGAATCGGGTTCGGGTGCAGGAATTTCAGGAGCTGCAGCACGGCGACATCCTGAACTTCGCGGAGTACAGCATCCTGTTCCTGTCCGATGTGAACGACTACGACGGTCCGGACCGCCCCGAATCTCGGGGGCAGGTCGCCGCCGTGCCCCGGGTGCGAACCGGCATCGAAAAGGAAGATACGGAGATGCCGCCCGCCTACGAGGACGAGGGTCCGAGCCGGCACCAGGTCCAGGTCGTGTCGGTGGCGCCTTCCGCCCCGATTCCGCCGCCTCCCAGTGGTCCCCGGACCCGGGAGCCGTGGGTCGAAGCACCGAGCCGGGCCAAGGCGAAGAAACGCCGGGTGGACGCGCCCCCGGAAGCTTGGACCGAACGCCGTCGCGGGGCCCCTTCTCCTTTGGCCGTGCCGCCCGAACCGGACCCGCGGGAGACCTCGGACCTGGAAGACGAGGCCATGGTCTCAGACGTGGACGATCCCATCGGCGAGGAGCGCCCGGACGCCGCCCTGGAGGCTTGGTACCGAGAGCGCGAGATCCGCGAGGAAGACGGTTTCGCCGACGAGCCGTCTTCGCTGCTCGAGCGCAGCCCGTCCCGGGTGTCGCGGGTGCTCAGCACGATGATGATCGACCGCCGCGAGCTCGACCGGAACCTGGCTCGCAAAGCCCGCCGGCGTCGGTTCGGCGTGCACGTGACCGCCCGGTCCGAGGTGATCTTCTCGGGCGAGCTCGAAAACGAGGTCACGGTCATGGGCAAGGACCCGGAGGCCGACATTCTGCTCCAAGGCCGTTACGTCGCCGGCCGGCACTCCCTGCTGGTCCGCGTGCGCGATTCGCTGCTGCTGGTCCGACTGGGATCATCCAGCGCCGCTCGGGTGAACGGACTGCCCAAGCTGCAAGCGTTCTTGCGGGCTGGAGACGTCGTGCAGATCGACGAGACCACCCTCGAGATTCGGGAGTTGTGAAACGTCGCTGTCCGGGGTGGTCGCTCGCGGAGGCGGACCCGGACCTGCGGTTTGGGTGCGCCGCCGCTTTGCGGCCCTGGGTTTTCGGGGTGCGCCGGCGCTTTGCGGCCCTGCAGTTTTGGGGTGCGCCGGCGCTCTGAAGCCCTGCAGAGGGGGCGTCCCTGCGCTCAGTGCGAGCGCAGCATGTGGTCGGCGATCTTCTCGAGCTCCGGTACGGTCGACTCCACCCGGACCCGGAAGAACGCGCCGGCGTGCTCCACGTCGTCTCCCGTGGGCAGACTTCGGTGGTCCCGACCCGATTCCAGGTACTGCCCGAACAGGGCGTCCAGGGCATCCACGATCCGGTCCCACGGGTCTTCGGACGGGCCGGCGCCCCTCAGATACGTCAGTTCGAACCGGACGCAGCGGCCACTGGACCGCAGCTCGAGCGAGAGGCCCCGGTCCACCGGCTCCACACTCACGCGGTCGGACGCCGAAAGCCCGTGCCGTTCTCGAAGCAGTCGGGCCAGCACGTCCGGCACGGGCGGTTCGCCCCAGCTCGGCTCGGTGCTCACGGTCCGTGGCGGCGGACGAGGGCCGGAAGGGCTGCGGCGAAGGGTTCGCCGTCTTCGTGCTTGTCCCACACGCGCAAGGCGATCCGGGCCCAGCGCATGTTCTCGCGGGCCTGGGCGTCCACGAACTCCTCGTCGGCGGCCTGGCCGGCTCCCGCTTCGATCCGGTGGACGAGGGCCCGGGTCAGGGCTACGACCAGGTAGTTTTTGGCGTTGCGGTACCGATTCACGATGCGCTTCGACAGCTTCACACCCTCCCAGTGGGCCCGGTATTTCGAGGCGGCAGCCCACGCCCCATCGACGGCCGACCGGATGTAGGGTCGCACGGCGGCTCGCACGATCTGCTCGCGCCCGCTCTCCAGACCGGGCCCGACCGAGATGAACCGCTGATCGCCCACATCCACGGTGCGCAATGCGTCATGGCTGTCCATGGGGTTGGGCACCACGACCAGGCTGCGGGGCGCGCGGAAGGCTGGATCGTCCAAGGTGGCCACCACCTCCTGCAGATCGGCCTCGACGCTCTTCATCAGCGCTTTGGCTTGTTCGCGCTGCTTTTCGGCCAGTCGAGCGAACAAGTCTTCGAGATCCGCTTCGTCGCGGAACCGTTCGAGCACCTCGAGCTGGCCTTGCAGTTTTTGGGCGGGGGGCCCGAGCTGGGCGCCTTCGGGGGCCAGCAATGCAGCCAGGTAGTCCTCGATCGGGTAGGGGTTCGACTGGAACAACGTCCGCAGCTCTTCCCCCAGCTCCGAATCCCGGACTTCTCGCAGGGCGTCCCGCACCTCGACCCGGATCGGGTGAAACACCGGGGCGTTCAGGGGCGGCCCCCGGCGGTTGCTCTCCTCGGAAAACCCGGCGGCGTTGAGCGCTGCGAACAAGGTGTAGACCCGCTCGTCCATGCGAAGCTCTACGCCCGACTCGGTGTACAGCTTCATCGGGGCGTCCTCGTAGACGCCCAGGACGGCGGCCATCAGCAGCCAATGCATGGCGTTCGGACGTACCCAAAAGCGCCGTCCCTGCCAAGTCGGAGTTAAATCCCACGGCATACACCTTGCGCAGGGGCTCTCCGATGGGTTTCAAAACGCGGGACCATGACGTTTCGTCGGACTTTCGCCCCGCTCGTGACCGCTTTGGGATCGTGGATCCTGGCCAGCCCCACCGCGTCGGCGCTGACGGTCGGGGAGCTCGTGGAGCTCACGGGCTCGCCCTCCAACACCGCCGAGCAGCGCGCGCCCTCCTTGGCCTACGATTCCACCAACCTCTTCTACGTGGTGGCTTTCGAGGACTACAGCCTCGAGGCCGACAACGGCGCGGATGTCCGGGTCGTCCGGCTGCAGCTGGATCCGGCGGACACGATGGACCAAAAGCTCGACGGCAGCCTCGACATCGAGGACTCGGCGGGCATCAGCATCCTGGCCGGAGGCAATCAGGCCATCGAAGATGGGCAGCGGGCGCCCTCCATCGCGTTCAACGACCTGAGCAACGCCTTGGCCGTGGTCTGGCAGGACTTTCGCGACGGCAGCGGCGACATCCGCGGAGCGCAGTTCTTTGCGGACACCGGGGTTCCGCTGGGCGATGTCCTGGTGTCTGGGGTTTCGACGCTCCAGGAATCGGCCCCGGAGATCGGCTTCGCCCAGGCGAACTACCTGGTGACCTACCGCCAGCAGGATGGAGCGGACGTCAAAGTGCTGGGCCGGCGCTATCTGGACGACTTCACCAGCCTCGATTCGGCCTCCCTCGACCTGAGCGGCATGCAAAGCGGCGGAAATCCGGCGGTGGCGAGCCAGGGCAGCACCTTTTTCGTGACCTGGCGAGGCGGCGGTCAGGTCTGGCTCACGAGTCTGGCCCAATCGGGCATGGTCACCCCCGGTGCCCCCACGCAGCTGACAGGCACGAACAACCCCCAGTTCAACGCGCGGATCGCGCCCATCGGCGCGGCCCAACTCTACGTGGTGTGGCAACAAGGCAGCCCCGACGCGGATGTCTTCGGGGACCGACTGGCCCTGAACCTGAACTCTTTGGGCCCGTCGGGCGCCATCTCTTCGGCGGCGAACGACCAGCAGTTTCCGGAGGTGGCCGGTGGCGCGGGGGGGGCCCTGGTCGTCTGGCAGGACTTCCGGAACGGAACCAACTCCGACGCATTATACGGCGCGCGGATTCAGGCCAACGGCACCGTCCGGGATGCCTTGGGCTTTCCGCTGATGGAGCTGAGCGGCGGGGTGTTCGAACCCGCCGTGGTCAAGGGGCCGGGCGACGACTACCTGATCGCCGCGGTCCGCCGGCAGCAGGGCAGCGAACGCATCTTCGTGCGGCTCGTCCGGGATGAAGACCCGGACGGAACCATGAACAACACCGGGGCCGACCAGGTGGCGGCGGATGGCGAAACCCCGATGGAGGTGGTGTTCGGTCCGGCGACCGGTCCCTCCCCCACCATGGGCGTCGAGGGACTCGACGTGGCGGACGGCACGCTCTACACCGTCGAATGGACCTCTCAGGCCGTTTCGCAGGTCCAGATTTCCCCGCCCGACGTGGATGGGGATGCGTCGAATGGTCACCAGGTGGCCGCGGTGGGGGGAGAGGTCCAGTTCAGTCTCACGACCTGCGTCATGCGCGACGCCATGGACAACTGCATTCAGGCCGACAAAGGCGACGTCGACCTCACGGTGAGCTCCGTCGAAGGGACTTCGGTGGGAACCGACACGGTCACCTTCCAAAACGTGCCGCCGGTGGCATCGGAAGCCGTGCTGGTCGGCGCCGCCTCCGGCAACGATCAGCCCCAAACCGACGACGACCTCGCTCTTTCCTACAGCTACTTCGACATCAACGCCGATCCGGAAATGGGGACCACGATCAACTGGCGCTCCGGAGATCCGACTCCGAGTCTGGAGCGTCCGCTCTTTCAAAACCAGACGATGGTCCCGGCGAGCGCCCTCGAAAAGAACAACACCCGGGCCTGCGTCGAAGGCAGCGACCAGGGAGAGCGCGGCGATTCCTGGGATGCCGAGATCGTTCCCAGCGATGGGTCCGCCGAAGGAAACTCGATCCGCAGCAACCCGATCGTTTTGCAGAACACGCCGCCCTTCGCGCGAAACGAAGAGACGCGAATCTGTCCCTTGGGAACGATGCTCTGTCCCGAATTCGACCCCCGGACCGGCACCGGTCTGTCGGGCATTTACCGCTTTCGCGACCCGGACTCGGTCGACGACGAGCAGCCTCCCGAGGTTCAGTGGTGGGTCAAGCAGCCCGGCGCGGGTGACTTTACCCAAGTCCCGGCGTTGAACGACCAGCTGGAAGTGCCGGGGGACCAGGTGATCAGCGGCCAGGAGTGGTACTTTACCGTTCGGGTCAATGACGGTTGCACGTTCGCCGAGGACCTCACCCAGTCTTCCACCCTGACGATCAACAACACCGCACCCGTGGCCGACGCCGGAGAGGATCAGGAGATCTCGGAGCGAAGCATGGCCATGCTCGATGGCACCGGCTCCTTCGACGACGATCCGAATGACACCCTGACCTTCTCCTGGGAGCAGACCGGAGGGGCCGAGGTCGAACTCGACGACCCGACCTCCCCCACGCCGAGCTTCACCGCGCCGTCCACCGTGCTCGGCTCTTCCCTGATCTTCCGGCTGACCGTCAGCGACGGGAACGACATTCCGGAGGGCGAAGAGGACAATCCGGTCGACGTGGTGGCGGTCCAGGTCCGGGACCTGCCGAACTCCGACATGGACCAGCTCGACGATCCGCTCGAGGTGCAGGTCGGGACGGATCCGAACAGCAACGACACCGACAGTGACGGGCTCCGGGACGACGAGGAGGTGGATCCGTTCACCGGCGAGATCCTCGTGAACCCGGTGGATGCGGACTCCGACGACGACGGCATTCGGGACGGCGATGAAGGTCGGATCCGCTTCGGTGACCTGACCGGAGCCGATCCCTTCGCAGACCCCGACGAAGATGGACTGCCCGCGGTGCTCGACGCCGACTCGGACGACGACGGCATTCCGGACGGGATCGAAGCAGGCCGGACCATGCCCCGCAGCGGCGGAATGAGCTCGCCTGGCGGCATTCCCTACGCCGGAACGGAAGGAAACTTCGTGGCCGACGCCGATCCGACCACCCAGACCAACCCGGTCTCGGAGGACACGGATGGAGACGGCTTTTTGGACGGACAAGAGGACGCGAACCAGAACGGCCGGCTGGATGAAGGCGAGACCGATCCGGACGACGCCAGCGACCCCGGGATCCGGTGCGACGACGACATGGACTGTCCCAGTGGCCAGAGCTGCGGCGCCGACGGCATCTGCGAGGACGGAGGCATGATGAACGACTGCTCGGGCAACACCCTGGCCGACCAGGGGCTCGAGTGCTGCGTCGACGCAAACACCCCGGCCGACCCGATCTGCCAGGGGACCGTGGAGTCCTGCCCGCCGGGCAGCAGCCCGCGAGCCATCGGGTTCTGCACCGGCGGAGGCGGCGAAGGCGGAGGCGACAGCGGCGGCTGCTCGTCCCTGTCCGCCGAGTCCGGCGCGCCCTGGCTGCTTTTGTGCGTCGGCCTGGCCTGGGTTCGCGTCCGCCGGCGCCGGCGGATGGCCTGATCCGATCACAGGGGCTTTCCGACGGCCTCCAAGTCGATCCGCAGGGTCTGTTCGAGCCCGGCCTCCACCCGCACGGTGCCGGTCCACCGAAGCCCCAAGTCCGGATTCCGGAGCTCGACCCGATGCTCGCCGGCCGGGAGTGCTTGCCGGGGCACCGGCGTCAGGCCGACGTCGACGCCGTCGATGAGCACCTGGGCCCACGGATCGACCCGAAGGAGCACGTAACCCGAGCGGCCCGGCGGTGGGGCCTCCTCCCGAGTCGGGGGCGGATCCCGGTCGTTCGAGGGTTCGGAGCGCGGTCTCGCCGGGACCGGTGCCGAGTCGACCTCGCCAAAGGCCCCGGGGGGGGCCGCCGGGTCCGAATCGCCACCGGCGGCAGAGCCGTTCGAGAGGTTGCCGAGCGCCACCACCAACGAAAAGCCTCCGAGTCCCACCAGCATGCCCAGCCCGACCAGCATGCCCGTCGACAGGGAGCTCCGGCCGTCCGAAACCTGGGTTTCGGCCCGATGCGGAGGACCGGCTTTCGATTCATCGGCCCGCGCCGTTCGTTCCAAGGGATCGACGGGAGCCATTTTGGCCGGTCCGAACGGAACGGCTTCGTCCTCGTCCCACGTGCGCGGAGAGTCCTCGTCGCGGAATTTGGGCATCTCCATGCGACCCCAAGGTGACGACACCGACGGGGTGGCGGCGCTCCGGGACGGACCCGCTCCGTACGCGGCGACGCTGGCCACGGTCGGGGCTTCGTCTTCGCCCCCGGTCGGACGCGGCGGGTCGGACTCGAACAGGGCGTCCGAGGGGGCCGCATCCGGTTGCCATGCCTGCTGTTCCGGCGCCGTGTCCCGATCCAGGTCTACGCTCGACCGGTCGTCGAAGGCGCCCACGGATACCGGCGACGGGCGGGCGGTGGAGCGAGAGGTCGCAGCCCCGGCGCTCGCGTCGGGCTCGCCAGTCGGCTGCCAAGGTTCGGCCTCGCTCGGGTGAGCCCGAACTTCCGAAGACGAGCGGTGCTCGGGGGTTGGCTGCAAAGGCTCGGCCTCTTCCCCCTCGTCGGCGAACAGATCGCTCATGAACCGGGCGATCACCGACCGCGATACTTTGAGGCCGCTGGTGACCAAAAAGGTCTCGAGCGCATCGCTGAAGTCTTCGGCGTCGGCCCAGCGCCCGCTGGGGTCTTTGCTGAGGGCCCGCAGCACGATGTCTTCGAGCTCCTTCGGGTAGCCGGGTAGCGCTTCACTCGGCGGTACGAATTCGCACTTCATGACCGCTTGCAGCGTTGCGAGCTCGTTGTGTCGTTTGAAAAGGCGCGTCCCGGTGGTCGTCTCGTACAAAATGATCCCCAGGGCGAAGATGTCGGTGCGGTGGTCGAGCTGCTCTCCCAGGGCCTGCTCGGGAGACATGTAGCTGTACTTTCCCTTGAGGACGCCTCCGCGGGTTTGCACGACCTTGTTCACGGCTTTCGCAATGCCGAAGTCCACGACTTTGGTGCGCCCGTCGTAGGTGACGAGAATGTTTTGAGGCGAGACATCTCGATGGACCACGTCCAAAGGTTGCCCAAAGTCGGTCAGCTTGTGGGCATACGCCAGGCCGCGACCCGCATCAGCGATCACTTGAATGGAGTGACTGAGTGGAAGAGATCGCTGCAGGCGAAATGCCTGGTTGTAGATCCGACGGATGTCTTCGCCATGAATGTATTCCATGGCGAGAAAATAGAAGCCGTCGATCATGCCCAGATCGAGGACTTTGACCACGTTCGGGTGGTCGAGGCGGGCCGCGATGCGGGCTTCGTCCATGAACATGGAGACGAAGTCTTTGGCCGACGCCAGGTTCGGGAGGATGCGCTTGATGACCAAGGGCTCGCTGCCCCCGCGAAGGGGTCGGGCGAGGAAGATCTCGGCCATGCCTCCGGTGGCGAGCTTTCGCTCCAGCCGGTACCTGCCGAACTCTTTGGGGAGTCTTTCGACCGGTCCGCTCACCGCGCTCGGACGCTATCACGAAGCACGCCCGCGGCCAGCGGGCCGAGGGGGCGTCATTCCAGGTCATCGACCGGGCCGGCGCCCCGCCGCAGGATTGCGGGTTCGTCGCCGGTCCAGTCGATGACCGTGGACGCGCGCCCCTTCAATATGCCCGCGTCCAAGACCACTCCGATTTCGTGGGCACCGAACCACTCGGCGATCTCCACAGGGTCTTGCACGTCGTCGGTCTCCTCTCGAACGCTGGTGGAAAGCAGCGGGCTTCCGTGGCTCGACGCCAGGGCCTGGGCCACCGGGTGCGCGGGGATCCGGATGCCGATGGTGCGCCGCTTGCTCTGGCCCATGCGGGGAGCGCTTTTGGTGGCGCTCAAGATGAGGGTGTAGGGGCCGGGCAGGGACCGTTTCATGAACCGAAAGCACTCGGTCGAAAAAGTGGCGAACTGGCCGACCTGAGCCAGGTCGGTGCAGACCAGGGAAAGGGGTTTTTTCGGGTCGTGCCGGCGCAGGGCATACAGCCGCTGCATCGCAGCGGACTGGCTGCTGTCTGCCGCGATCCCATAAAGGCTGTCGGTGGGGTATATCACCGGGATGCCGGACTGCAGTCGGGCGACCGCCTGGCGGATCCGGTGGGGCTCGGGATGCTCCGGGTGGATCTCCAGTCGTTGAACCCGGCCTCGCGCCACCGCGCCGCCGCTAGCACAGGCCGGTACCCATGCAAATCCGAACCGGGCCTGCGCTTGACGCGCTCGACCGACAGGGCTTTAGGCAAGCCGTGAGCGAGGGCAAGCCGGTCCGCTATCGGGACGCGGGCGTGGACATCGATGGCGCCGACCGGCTGGTAAAACGCATTTCGGAGTTGGCGGGTCGCACTCGCATCCCGGGAGTCATGGCCGGCGTCGGCGGTTTTGCCTCGCTGTTTTCACTGAAGGATGCGTTTCAGACGCCCATGGAAGACCCGGTCCTGGTGGCCGGCACCGACGGGGTCGGCACCAAGCTCAAGGTCGCTTTTGCCGCCCAGCGCCATGGGACCATCGGCATCGACCTGGTGGCCATGTGCGTGAACGACGTGGTCACGACCGGCGCCACCCCCCTGTTCTTCTTGGACTACTTCGGCACCGGCCGTCTCGAGCCCGAGGTCGCCGCGGCCGTGGTCGAGGGCATCGCCGAAGGCTGCCATCAGGCGGGCTGTGCGTTGATCGGTGGCGAGACGGCGGAGTTGCCCGGCCTGTATGCGGACGCGGAGTACGACCTGGCCGGGTTTGCGGTAGGGGTCGTGGACCGGCCGCGCATCGTCGATGGCCGGTCCTGTGCTGCGGGCGACGTGCTGGTCGGCATCGAAAGCCGGGGCCTTCACAGCAACGGCTACTCCCTGGCCCGACGGGTGCTGCTGCCGAACGCCGGCGCCGCGCACGCCCCCCTGTCGGACCGCGATCCCCGCACCCGGGCCGACGTGTTGCTGGCCCCCACCCCGATCTACGCGCCCTTGGTCTCGACCTGGATGGCCCGGTTTCGGCCGAAGGCGCTGGCCCACATCACCGGCGGCGGACTGCCCGGCAACTTGCCCCGGGTCCTGCCCCAGGGGTTGGCGGCCCGGGTGGACCCGGGGAGTTGGCCGGTGCCCGAGGTGTTTCGGGTCATCGCCGACGAAGGCCCGGTGGAAGAGGACGAGATGTTCCGCACCTTCAACATGGGGATCGGCATGGTGGCGGTGGTGGACCCGGCCGACGCGGAGGAGGCCATCGAAGGGGCCCGAGCCGTGGGGCAGACCGCTCGGGTGATCGGACAGCTCGAATCGGGCGAGGGCCCGGTTCGATGGAGCCCTCCATGACGGCGCCGGTCCGCTGGGGGGTGCTCGCCTCCGGTTCGGGGACCAACCTGCAAGCCCTGATCGACGCCGACCTGACCCCTGGAGCGCTGGCGCGCCTGATCGTGAATCGACCGGGGTGCGGCGCTGCACAGCGCGCCGAACGGGCCGGGCTGCCCTGGAGCGAGGTCGATCACCGGGATCTGTCGCGGGAAGAATTCGAACGGCGTCTGGTCGAGCGCTTTCGGCAGGACCGGGTCGACTGGGTCGTGTTGGCTGGCTTCATGCGGGTGCTGGGCCCGACCTTTCTCGCTGCGTTTCCGGGGCGGGTGATCAACATTCACCCGGCCCTGCTCCCCGCTTTCCCGGGGCTCGACGCCCAAAGACAGGCCTTCGACGCGGGCGTGCGGGTGGCGGGCTGCACCGTGCATCTGGTCGACGCCGGCGTCGATACCGGGCCGATCTTGGCGCAGGCCGCCGTGCCCGTGCTGGACGGCGACGATCTCGAGAGCCTGCGACGGCGGATCTTGGCCGAAGAGCACCGGTTGCTTCCGGCCGTGGTCCGGGCGATCTCCGAGGGGCAGCTGGAGCTTGCCGGCCCGCGCCCCCGGTGGCGGGCCGCCCGGTCGGGACTTGGCGCCCTTCGCTCCCCGGAGCTGGCGCCATCGCCCGGCCCGGCCGAGTCCGATCGGGCCGGCGGTCCACGGAGCGGGAGCGCGGATTGAGCAAACGGTACGACGTGGTGGTGATCGGAGGCCGGCTGTCCGCCGTGGTGACCGGGGCGTTGCTGGCCAAGCGGGAGCTGCGGGGCGTGTTGGTCGACCAGGGGGAACTCGCCACCATCGGGAGCTTCGAGCGGGCCGACTTTCCGCTGGTCAATGGGGCGTCTCGAATCCGCGACTGGGTCCACGGCCAGCTCGGACTGAAGGACGACTTCAATCGCCTGCCGACCTTGGAGCCGTTGATGCAGGTGATCTGGCCCGACTCCCGCTTCGACGTGGTCGGGACCGGACCGCGAGATCGAGAGCAGGCCTGTCTGCGCTCCGAATGGGGACCGGGTCTGGGGCTCGAGGACCGGCAGGTCCGGGCGGCGTTCACGGCGCTGGCCGAAGTGGATGCCCGGGTCGAGCGGTTCTTGCTCGAAGCCCCCGAGCTTCCGCCCCCGGCGGGCTTCTTCGCCCGACGCTCGGCCCAAAGTGCCGCCCGGAAGACGCCGGAGCTGCTCCAGACCCTGGACGAATCGGACTTGGGCGCGGCGATGGTGTCGCCCCTGCGACAGACCCTGCTGGCGCTGCTCCCGTTCTTCACCCACCTGGACCTGCGGGATGCGGGCGATCTGACGGTCGCTCGCATAGCCCGCCCGCTCTTGCGGGTTCTGACCGGTCTGGTCCGGTTTGAACCTGGACGATCGGACCGAAGCCTCATCCTCGAGCTGGCCCAACGCAAAGCCCTCGAGGTGCGCCGCACCGCGGTGGAGCGCCTGGTGCCCGAGGGAAAAGGGTGGGAGGTCCACCTGGCCGGCGCCCGAGACGCGATCCGGGCCGACGTGGTGGTCGACGCTTCCACGGACCTGGGCGGGCTGGATGCGATCCCGTCCAAGCAGCAGGGGCGCCAGCTGCCGCTGGTGGCCCAGGCGGCCCGGCCGCGGGGAGCGCTGCACGGCGTCGGCTTCGAACTGGACCGGGCGGTTCTTCCGCCCGACATGGCGACCCATTTGCTTCTTTTGAACGGACGGCGAGACCGCTCCCGCTTCGACGCAGACGACCCGTTCGGTGAGGACCGGCCGATCTGGCTCACTCTGCGCCCGGGCCGCGAGGCCCAGCGGGTTCAGCTGTTGGCAACCCAGCCGGTCAGCACGGTTCGGGCTCGGGGATCCCAGGGCGCTCCGGTGGAAGAGGTGATGCGCGCGCGGATCGAGCGGCTGATCCCGTTTTTTGCGGAAGGTCGCCCCGAGAGCTTTGCCCTGGAGACCCACCGGTTCCCAGCGAGCTTCATGCCCCACCCGTTTTTCGAGCCGAACGCCGACGACCCGAGCGGTCTGGGCGGCGTTTCGATGCGGACCCCGATCAAGAACCTGTTCTTGGCCGGCCCGTCGGTCATCCCGGCCCTCGGGGCCGAGGGAGAGTATCTGGCCGCCATCCAGGTGGCCGACGCCGTCGAAGCCCTGCATCGGGGCAAGAAGGTGCCGCGGGCCCTGGCCGCCCTCGCCCAATGAACGCGCCGGCCCGGTTGTGTCTGGGCGCCGCGCCCGGCATGCCGGCGCCATGCAGCGACGAACGACATCCACCCCCCACGCCCCAGCCGCCATCGGGGCCTACAGCCAGGCGGTGGCGATCACGGGCGCGGCCACCTGGGTCTATTGTTCCGGCCAGATCGCATTGGATCCCGCCACCGGTCAGATGCAGAACGGCTCGGTCGAAATCGAGGCCCGGACCTGCATGGAGAACCTGAAGGCGGTGCTGGGCGCCAGCGGTGCCGGGCTGCGCGACGTGGTTCGGTGCACGATCTACCTCACCGACATGGCGGACTTCGACACGGTCAACCGCATCTACGGCACCTACTTTCCCGAAGATCCACCCGCACGCGCGGCCATCGCGGTGGCTGGGTTGCCGAAGGGTGCGCGGGTCGAAGTCGAAGCGATCGCGGCCCTCGCCTTTCGCCCGTGAAGTCCGTCAGGCCCCGACCCGTTCGATGCTGTGGACGCCGCGCAGGTTTTGAATCGTGCGCATCACCGACCGCAGCTGAGAGGTGTCCTTCACCGTGACCATGAACATGTTGACCGCCCGGTGGTCTTTTCGGACCTGGCAGTTGGCATTCAAGATGTTGACCCCGGCTTGGGTGAACGCCTGGGACATGGTGGCGAGCAGACCCGTCGTGTCGTCCGAGACAATCTTGATCTGAACGGCCCGGGGAACGGTGGATTTGGTGTCCCACGAAACGTCGACTTTCCGCTCGGGATCGAGCTGGATGGCCTTGTCGCAGTCCATGGCGTGCACCGTGATCCCTCGACCGCGGGTCACGAAGCCTACGATCGGGTCGCCTGGGACGGGTTGGCAGCACTTTCCGAACCGAACCAGCATGTCGTCGATGCCCTGCACCGTGACGCCCGAAGGGCTCTTTTTGGCGACGGCGTCGAACAGTTGACCGAGTCGACTCTTGACCCCGTTTTCCGGCTCGACCGGTTTCGAAAGTTCTTCTTCGGGCAACAGTTTTCGAACCAGCTCCGATGGCTTCATCTTGCCGTAAGCCACCGACGCGAGCAGGTCTTCCCGGCTGTCGTAGCGGCTCGCCCGGACCACCTCGTCGAAGGTCGGAAGGCGCATGAGCTTTTGAAGACTCCTGCCGTACTTCTTCGCCTCCTTTTCCAAGATGTCGCGGCCGGCTTCTATCGCTCGCTTGTGCTGTTCCTTTCGAAGGAATCCACTGATGCGGGTGCGGGCCCGTCCTGTCTTGACGAACGCGAGCCAGTCCTTGTTGGGGCGCTGGGTGGACGAGGTGAGGATCTCGATGGTGTCCCCGTTCTTCAAACGGTAGCGCAGCGGGACCATGCGCCCGTTGACCTTGGCTCCCACGCAGTGATGGCCGACTTCGGAGTGAATCAAGTAGGCGAAGTCCACCGGCGTGGAGCCGCGCTTGAGCTCTTTGACTTCGCCCTTGGGAGTGAACACGTACACCTCGTCGGAGAACAGGTCGACCTTGACGGTCGACATGAACTCGCCCGGGTCCTTGAGCTCCTGTTGCCACTCCACCAGTTGTCGCAGCCATGCAAACTGGTCGTCTTGGTGGTTGCGCGGACGCCCCTCTTTGTAGGTCCAGTGTGCCGCGATACCCTGCTCCGCCACCCGGTCCATCTCTTCGGTCCGGATTTGGACCTCGACCCGGTGGACGTCGGGACCGATCAGCGTGGTGTGCAGGGATTGGTACCCGTTCGGCTTGGGCATCGCCACGAAGTCCTTGAACCGACCGGGCACGGGCCGCCAGATCGAGTGGCAGATACCCAGCGCTTCGTAACAGTGACTGACGGAGTCGGTGATGACGCGAAAGGCGATGATGTCGTTGACCTGGTCGAACTCGATGCCGCGAGAAACGAGCTTCTTCCAGATGCTGTACAGGTGCTTGACCCGTCCTTTCACGCGACACGGGATGTGGCTTTCGCCCAGCTTGCTTTCGAGGGTCTGCTGCACGTCGCGAATGAACGATTCACGGGCGCTCGCGGTCCGAGCGAGCTTCTGTTCGAGATCCTGAAAGTCCCGGGGGTGGAGGTATTTGAAACACAGATCCTCGAGGGCCGCCCGCATCCAGAAGATGCCCAGACGATTGGCCAACGGCGCGTATATCTCGAGGGTCTCTTTCGCGATCTGCTCCTGCTTTTCGAGCCGCATGTGGTCCAGCGTCCGCATGTTGTGGAGCCGGTCCGCGAGCTTGACCAGGATCACCCGGATGTCCTTCGCCATGGCCACGAGCATCCGGCGAAAGTTCTCGGCCTGCTTTTCGAAGGCGGTGTTGAACTTGATGTTCAGCTTGGTGACGCCATCGACGATGTCGGCAACCTGTTTGCCGAAGAGGTCCTCGATGTCTCGAACCGTCGTCTCCGTATCTTCGACGGTGTCGTGCAGCATGCCGGCGCAGATGGCGTGCTCGTCGAGCCGCATGTCGGCGAGCAGGGCGCTCACCTCCAGTGGATGGGTGAAGTATGGTTCACCCGACTTCCGGACTTGGCCCTGGTGCGCGTTCGCCGAAAACACGTAGGCGCGCCGGATCAGCTCGATGTCCGCTCCGGGGTGATACGCGTGAACCCGATCGATGATGTCGTTCAGCCGCATCGGCGGGATACTGTTCCCCACCGATAAAGCTAACACCGCGCGTCAAGGTCGTAAACTCGAGGACGCGTGTTCTCGGTTCGGGGTCGAGGGCGGACCGCCGTCACATCGCCCACCGCCGCCAAACCAGCAGCGCACCACTTCGGCTGCGGGCTTGCGCCGCGGGGTGTAGCCCGCGTCGTCCTCTCCTCCAAAGCCGAACCAGTTCCAAAAATAGGCGCCCTGCAGCCGCCGTTGTCCGGTCCAGGCGCGCACAAAGGCGAGATACGCGCGCCGCTGCTCTTCCAGGTCCACCGGCGCCCGCCGCGTCTCGTCCCACGGCCAGGCTGCGCCCCCGTCCAAGCTGGGATAGCCCACCTCGGTCAGCACCACCGGTCGCCCGATGGCTTCGGACCACGCCAGCAGCTCCCGTCGGGGATGACGCCAGGCCCGTTCGAGCTCGCGGACGGACGCGTCCGGGTTTCGGGTCAACTCCCAGTAGGCGGTCAGGCCCACCACGTCCACCGCGTCCCAAAAAGACACCGGCCGGTAGTGATCCCAGTTGGCGCTGTACATCAGTTCGAGCTCCGGCGCCCGCAGGCGAACTCGGTCGATCAGCTCGAGCCAGCGATCGCGCATGGACTCCCGTGAGAGGAGCTCGGAACCGACCGAAAGCCGCTGGGCCCCGGCATGCTTTGCCACCAGGGCCGCTTCCAGGATGTACGCCGTGTAGCGGTCCCACCAGCGGTCCTCGTCCCGGGGGGCGATCTGCCCCCGCCAGGCACCGTCGCCGCGGTCCAAGAGCCGAACGATCGGAAACAGGGTGGCGTGCAATCCCAACTTCCGGGCTTGGCGGAGGGTGCGCACCACCTGGGCAGACGTGGCGCTCCGCCCGGGCACGGGCCGGATGTGGGCGTCGTTCCGCCCGTTCTGCCACCAGACCCAGACCACCGAGACGTGGGTCGCCTCGAGGGATCGGATCTCCCGAAGCATCGGGCCGTAGTCGAAATCCGGGTCGGCCGAAAAGAGTCCCAGGGCCATGCCCTGCTCTGGCGGGCCCGAGTCGGGCGCCGCCGCCAACGCCAGACCGAGGGCGAGCCC
>DAPKRQ010000216.1:0-2573 GCA_031800475.1 Myxococcales bacterium LLY-WYZ-16_1 | reverse complement strand
CATGTGGTCGTCGCAACAGTCGGTGCAGCCCGCCGGGAAGAACCGGGCCACGCCTC
Organism: Myxococcales bacterium LLY-WYZ-16_1; assembly: GCA_031800475.1. Lineage (GTDB taxonomy): Bacteria > Myxococcota > Kuafuiibacteriia > Kuafuiibacteriales > Kuafuiibacteriaceae > Kuafuiihalomonas > Kuafuiihalomonas phototrophica. The sequence continues at coordinate 2,517 of DAPKRQ010000216.1, read as the reverse complement.
CCCCGGCTCCGCCACCCCCGCCGCCGATTCCGTCGGTGCCGGCAGCACCCGGCGCGCCCCGCCCGCCGAAAAAGCCGTCGGCGTTCACCTCGGCGAAGGGATCCGTGCACCCCAGGCCCGCGGCCCCAGCCGTTCCGTCGGCTCCGTCGAAGCCGTCTTCTCCATTGTGTGGATCGATGTCGGATGGGAATCCGGATTCGGTCACGTGGGTGCAGCCCGGCCCACTGATCTCGTCGTAGCTCCAGTGGAATCCACCCTCTCCGTCGAGACCAGTTGCCGGCGCGAAATCGGCTCGAGTGCCCCGAACCGGCTCGGCGTCGAAGTCGAAGCTGGGACAGGTGGCGTCGGCGCCGAGGGAACCTCCCACCACACATCGCGGGTTTCGACCGCCCGAACCGCCAGGCAGGGACCCGGTCGTGCAGCGACCGGACCGCTGATCGTGGTCGAGACCATCTCGACCATCCAGACCGGCCGAGTCGTCTCGGCCGAAACCGGCGGCGCCCGACGCCGCCCGGGCTCCATCTTGGCCACGCCCACCGCGGATCAGGTTGTTGCGGATCCGCACCGAGTCTCCCGAGGTGACCTGAACCGCGAGGGAAGGACTGCCCCGAACCGGCTGGTCGCCCCTCAGCTCGGGCCCGACCAGCCAAAAGCCGGCGACCTCCACGTCGTCGGCGTCGACCTGCAGGCTGGCTTGCGGGCGCGGAGGTCCCGAGCGTTGGGCAGCTCGGATCACCGTGGCGTATTGGACCACGCTCCGTTCGCCAAAGTCGCGGCTGTAGCCGCCGTACAACCGGGTTTCGTCCCGCGTCAGGACCAGACCGTCGTACAACCCCTCGGCCACCAACACATAGCGGCGTCCCGGGAGGACGTCGAGGGCGTCGATGCCCTGGGTCAAGGTGCGAAAGGGACGCGCGCGGCTGCCATCTCCGCCGCCGGGAGCGTCCGAAGACACGAAGACGGCGAAGCGCTCCACACCGTCGACCCCGTCGCAGTTGGCGTCGACGAAGACCGTTCCACCATCCGGAAAACGATCGAACACGTCGGGCATGTCTCGGTCGACGGCTCCAGCCTCCCGCCGGCATTCGCAGCCGTCGGCCACGTCGCCGTTCACGTCGACCCACTCGAAATCGACCCCACCGATCCGGGCCGTGGTGCAGCGACCGATGGCGCATTCGGGGACCGGCCGGGTGGCATCGCAAGCGCCCACGGCACGGTCGATGGCCTCGACGAGTTCGCAGGATCGGTTGCACACTCCACAGTGCTCCACTGCCGTATAGCGGCCGTCCGGACCCAAGAAGTCTTCATCGACGTCCCCGTCGCAGTCGTTGTCGAGACCGTCACAGGTCTCTCGATTGGCGTCGATGTTGCACTCGCTCCAAGCGAATCTGCCACCAGACCTCTCGCAGCGTTGGATGCCCAAACATGTGTCCACGCGGCACGCCCGGGTAAATCCAACGCTCTCTTCGGCACACCGGCAGGAGCCCGATTCGGGACGGCACTGGCCGCCGACGCACGCATACCCCATGGGGCACGGGCGCTCGAGGCAGGACCGTCCGCAGGCCCGTTCCCCCTCGGCCAGTTCCAAGCAGCGGGCGCCAACGCCGGTGCAGTCGGTGTCCTGCTCGCAGATCTCACACAAGCCGTCGGCCTGGGCGACGCATGCCGCGCCGTTTTCGGTCGGCTCGAGGCCCGGCGCGCAATCGACGGCGACACACCGAAATCCGAGGGTCGCGTCGGCCGGACGGCACTCGGTCCGCTCGGCACCGGAAATCAGCGCCGTGCAGTTCCGGCTGCAAGCACCGCAGTGCTCGGGCAGCGAAAAGCGCCCGTCCACCGTGAAGTTCTCGTCGCTTTGCCCGTCGCAGTCGTTGTCCAGGCCATCGCACACCTCTTCGGCCGGAAGGGGCGCATCGCAGATCCACCCCGCCGCCCCGGCGCAGACCGACGTCCCCGGGCAGGTGCGGGCACCTTCGGCGCGCTCGCACGGGCGCGGGGTCAATCCCTCGTCGGTTCGACCGTCGCAGTCGTCGTCCCGGCCGTTGCAGACCTCCGGTCGGACGCCCCGATCCAGGCAATCCTGCAGGTCTTCGGGCCGGATACAGGTTTCGTTGATGCAGCGAAGCCCGGATCCGCAGTCGGAATCGAAGACGCAGGGACAGTCCGCACCGCGACAGGGCGCACCGTCCAGGCCGCTGCGGCCGCATCCCGCCAGCCCGACCAGGACCAGCAGGCGAACCAGTACCGGCAAGGTCGCTTGCAGCCACGGGCCCCCTGCGAACCCGAGCGAGATCCCCGCGCGGCGCCTCACAGCTCGACCACCGTTTCGCGGCCGCCCGGCCGACCGGATTCGCCATTTCCGGCGGACGCTGGAGCTTGCCCTCCGTTGCCGCCCTGGGCGGGCCCGTCGGGAGACGTTTCGACCTGGTTTTCGACCTCGAGGTCCGGCGGCAGAGCCCGGCCGGCCACCGCGGCCGAAAGCCCGCCGCAGCCGCCGCCGCCCCCCCCGCCGGGACC
>DAPKRQ010000215.1:0-9588 GCA_031800475.1 Myxococcales bacterium LLY-WYZ-16_1 | reverse complement strand
GGTGGGATCCAAGTTGGGGAGCTGGATGCTCCGCACACCCTCGTGCACCCGTTCGTCCACGGTCACCCGTGCCGCCACCGGCGTCACTCGAATGCCGACGGTCATCATGCCCGGTTCGCTGACCGGAACCAGGTCCACGTCCTTGCGCGCGTCGCTGTCGTCGATGCGAACGGTCATTGTGTGGGGTTCGTATCCGTCTTTTTCGAGCCGCAATTCGTGGGCACCGACCAAGAGGTTCAAACGAACGGGTGTCTTCTCGGACTGAAGCTCCCCATCCAAGTACAGCTCCGCCCCGGGGGGATTGGTATGGAGCTCGATGCTGCCCTTCGGCTTGGGAATCATGAAGTAGACCACCGCACCGAGCAGTGCCAAAACCACGGCGGCGGCGCCCAAAGTCTTCAACAGATTGCCCCGGGTGGAAGGCGAGTCCGGAAAGTCGGTGGTCGTCGGCGCAGTCGACACGGCTCGAGGCGGCGGCTTCACAGGCTGCATCCACAGCAAGGTGTTCTCGCCAAAGCCGGTTTGACCCGCGCGGCCCCCTGGAGCCGACGACGGGTCGCCCCCCGGCGGGCCTGTGTCGGGCGGGTTTGGTGGGTCGAGCACGGTCTGTTCCGTGTCGGCGGACGCCCTGCCGGAAGGTCCGGGCTCGCTGCCCGCCGGGACCGAGATCTTGTCCAACGAAACGTTGCCCCCCTCGAACGTGGGCAGCCCCGATTTCTTGGTGGCCGGGTCCGACACCTGCGGTTCGGTTCCGACCACGAACTGGTGCTTGATCGCGCTCCCGCCGCCCTGGCCCCGTTTGGCCTGCATGCGCTGGCGCGCTTCCCGCAGCGCCTTCAACTCGTCGTGGCTGAGGGGATCCAGGAGCGTCCGGTCGTCCCGAGGTGAATTCCCCCCGCCCTTGTCGTTGCCACCGCTCATCCGACACCGCACGCGTAGCACAGGACCGAGGTCTGGAACAGTTCCCAGCCTTCGAAGCCGACCGGACGGAGGCTGGCACGGCCGTTGCTCGCCCGCTGGGCATGGCCATGCCGAGCCGCGTTTCCCCGAGCCGCCCTCCCGCAACCTTGGAGCGCGAGAACCGGGCCCTGCGGGCCGAGGTCGAGCGCCTGACCCGCTTTAGAGACCTCGCCTACCAAGACCCGCTGACCGGCCTATACAACCGCCGATGCCTGGAGGAGAAGGCTCCCGAAGAGTTCGCCCGAGCCCGGCGAGAGCGGGAATTCGTGGGTCTCGCCACCTTCGACGTGGACCGCTTCAAAGAGGTGAACGACAGCTTGGGCCACGCGGCGGGCGACCAAGTGCTGTGCGCCATCGCGCAGGTGCTGGCCGCCAACGCCCGCCGCGGGGACCTGATCTGCCGCTGGGGCGGCGACGAGTTCGCCGTGCTCCTGCCCGGGACCGGCCTGTGGGGAACCGAGTCCTTCGTCAAGCGGGTGACGGTCGAACTGTCGACGATCGCCATTCCGTTGACGGGCGGCCGAACGCCGATCTCCGCCAGCCCGGGCCTTGCGGTTTTCCCGGAAGACGGGACCCATCTGGCCGACCTGTTCGAGCGGGCCGACACCGAACTGTACGCGACGAAAGCGGCTCGGGGTCGGCAGCCGCGGGATGGGGCACCGCACTCGGCTCCGTGAATCGGGGGGCGACACAGCGGCCGAGCCCTGCAGGCGACTCGAAACCCGTGGACCGTCAGCCCCCCTCGGCCCGGGCGGCGCCCCGCTCCAGCCAGATGGTCACCGGCCCGTCGTTGACCAGGTGGACCTGCATGTCGGCCCCGAAGCGACCGGTCTCGACCCGTTCGAAATACCCCTTGAGGGCCTCGACGAAGCGTCCGAACAGGGGCTCGGCCATCTCGGGCCCGGCCGCGTCGATGAAGCTCGGTCGATTCCCCTTGGCCACGTTCCCGTAGAGCGTGAATTGGCTGACCGCGAGCACGTCGGCCCCCACATCCCGGCCGGAGCGGTTCATCTTGCCGTCGTCGTCCTCGAAGATCCGCAGGGCCGCGACTTTTTGGGCCATCCAGGCGATTTCGGCGTCCGAATCCCGCCCGTGAATCCCCACCAGCAGCAGCAAACCGCGACCGATTTCGCCGATGGTCCGGCCTTCGACCTCGACCCGCGCCTGGTTCACCCTTTGTAGCAGCACCCGCACGAAGACGGTGCTAGCAGGCGGTCGAAGCCCTTCGAAACCCCGATGCGCATCCTCTTGGTCGACAACTACGACTCGTTCACCTTCAACCTCTGCCAGATCCTGGCCGAGCACGGGTCGGTCACCGTGGTGCCCAACGACCGGGCCCAGGCCGAAACCGTGGCCGCCGTCGGCGCCGAAGCGGTGGTCCTTTCGCCCGGGCCGGGCCGGGCCGACCGGGCATCGGACGTGGCCGGAAGTCGAGACGTGCTGGCGGCCGCCTGGGGCCGGGTTCCGATCCTGGGGGTATGCATGGGTCACCAACTGCTCGGCGTCCGAACCGGCGCCCGCTTGGTCCCGGCCCCGGAGGTCCGGCACGGCAAGGTCAGCCCGGTCGAGCATCGGTCCGACGACGAGCTGTTCCATCGGGTGCCGCCGGTGTTCGATGTCATGCGCTACCACTCGTGGTGTTTGGAAGCGGTGGAAGACGCATGGAGGGTTCTCGCCCGGTCGAAGCCAGACCGGGTGGTGATGGCCATGCGGCACCGGCAGGTCGCCGCCCTCGGCGTGCAGTTCCATCCGGAATCCATCGGGACGCCGTGGGGCCGGCAGATCCTTTCCAACTTCTTGGCCGAAGCAAAAGCGCGTGGAGTCGCGAAATCGGCTGTGCTACAGCGGGGGACTCATGGCTCCATCGGGCCCCACCGCGGATGAAGCCCTGGAGACCCTCCGGGATTACGTCGCCAAGCACGGACTCAAGTTCACCCGGCAACGGGAGCTCATTTCGGAGGTCTTCTTCAAGTCTGGCGGCCACCTGAAGGTCGAAGACCTGCTGGAGCGGGTCCGAGAGGTCGACCCCCAGGTGAGTTTGGCCACGGTCTACCGAACGATGAAACTGCTCACCGAGTGCGGGCTGGCCGAGCCCCACCGGTTCGGAGACGGCCATACCCGGTATGAACCCACCGAGGGGGACGACGAGCACCACGACCACATCATCTGCAGCGACTGCGGCCGGATCGTGGAGTTCTTCAACGCGCAGCTCGAACAGCTTCAAGAAGAGATCGCTCGCAGCCACGGCTTCCGACTGAAATCCCATCGGATGGAGCTGTACGGCACCTGCCAGCTCGGCGAGGACTGCCCGCACCTGGCAGCCGGCAAGACCTGACCCAGCCGCGACGTCCATCGCCCAAAGAGCGAGTCTCGACTCCCAGCTCGACGGGGGCAGAGCACGTCGCTTGGGACGCCGCATCTGCCACAGGGCAAATCCCGGCTCAGGGCACCACCTTCACGTAGGCGTCGTACTTGCTTTGAATGTGGCTGACGTAGGCCACCGGCTCCGCGCCGCGCACGTAGCCATGCCGGGCCTTGCGGGCGTACTCGGGCTTCGACAACAGCAGCATGGAGCGCTCTACGTTGCCGAACCAGCGGTGCGGATCCTTTCCCAGCTTCGCGGCGAGCCGCTGGGCGTCATACACGTGCCCGAGTCCCGCGTTGTACGCGGCGAGGGCAAAGCGCACCCGCTGGCGCAGGGGAATCGACGGATCGAAGCGGGTCATCAACCGAGACAGGTAGCGTACACCGGCGTGCACGCCAGCATCGACGTCATCCAGGTCGTCGAATCCCATGGAGCGACCGGTTCGAGGCATGACCTGCATCAGGCCCTTTGCGCCGACCCAGCTCTCGGCGTTCGGGTCAAAGCGGCTCTCCACGAAGGACTGGGCAGCGATCAGGCGCCAATCGAACCCATAACGGCGGGCGTATTTTCGAATCACTCCGTCGTAGGGGGACAGTCTCCCGGTCTTGCCCGAGCGTCCTTCTTTGACCGTGGCTACCCGGCGTCGGCTTTCGAAATACCGCTTGTAGGCGATGTTGTACCGAAGCCCCCGGCGCTTTTGCCGGACGAAGTCGTCCAAGAAGGCCTTCAGCTTCGGGCTGCTCGGTGCGGTCGCGAACGCGATGGCGCGCGACCCGCGCTTCCGTTCGGAACCATCTTTCGCTTCGGATTCCCCGTCGGGCCTCGAGTCGTCTTCGTTGGTTTCGGACTTCGACAGGTCCTCTACCGGGGGCAGCTCGAACGCCAGCTCCACGCCAGTCCCGTAGGTTCTTTCGACCGCAGCCAGGTGGCTGTCGGCCACGGTCAGTTCGATCTCGCCCTCGGCCACCTTCTCCACCAGTTCCTCGGTCTCCAGGGTCTCGTCGACGGTTTCGATGTTCAAGTCGACGCCCGCCTTCTGGAGGGCCGTCAGATGCTCGAAGAACGACGAGGACTCGCGCACGTGCACGGTGCGTCCGGCCAGATCCCGCACGGTCCGAGGTTGCTCCGCCCCCTCCTTCTTCAGGACGACCTCTTCGACGAACATGTAGGGTTCGCTGAAAGCCACCTTGCTACTTCGGGCTTCGGTCACGGTCAACGAAGCGGCTATCATGTCCGCACGACCTTCGAGCAGCCAGGGAACGAGCTCGTCTCGGCTGGGCGCGACCACCATTTGAAGCCGGACGTCCAAGGTTTCGGCGATCATCTGGGCGAGCTCGAAGTCGAAGCCCAACTGGCGGCCTCGGTGCAAAAAGTAAGACACGGAGTTGTTGCGGGTCAGCACCCGAAGCACCTTGCGCTCGCGAATGCCATCGAGATCCACCGAATAGACATCCCGCGTGTGGGTCGTCAGAGCCCGCTCCAGTACGTAGCGATTCATGGCGCGCTCGAGCTCGGGCTGGTCGGGCCGAACCGCCCATGCGAGCTGTCGATCCTCGGCGACGGGGAAGAGCGCCTTCAGCCCTGGCATGAAGGTCTGGGCGGAAGCGAAGATGTTGTCGTCGACGACCGTCAGCGGGATCCGGCCGTCGGCCACATCTTGAAGGAGATCGAGCGAGCTCGCGTCCTCGGGCGCGTCGACGGGCTCCACCGCGATGCCTCCCTCGTCCCGGAGTCGGTCCAGGCTGCGGGCGTAGCTCGACGAGGGCCGAACGTGGACCGCTCGACCCGCCAGGCCCTTCGGGTCGGCCGGCAGATCTTCGGCGCCGGCTTGCCCAACCACCACCTCGTCGACCACCAGCCGGGCTGTCGAAAAGCGCACCGACTCGGCTCGAGAAGCGGTCACCGTCATCTGGGCGGCGATCAGGTCGCCTCGCCCTTCGGTCAGGGCCTCGATCAGCCGGTCGTAGCGGTCGACCCACACCGGCACGAACTCGACGCCCAACTGCTCGGCGAACTCGGCCGCCAGCGCCTCGTCCTGCAACGCCGGGTTGCCGTCACGGGGCAAGGCACCCGTCCGCCCATACAGCAGGACCCGCAGCGAACCGGCCTTCCGGATTTCGTCCAGGTCCCGCCGCACTGGCTCGGGCAACTCGGCCACGGCCATCGCTTCGGTCGGTTCGGCTTCGGCCTGCTCGGCTTGCGGCGGGCACCCTTGGATCGCCCACATCGCCAGGACGAGAAGCCGTGAACCGTAGTTTCCCCGATGCATGACCCGATGGTCGGCTTCAACTTCGCCTTCGGCAAGCCCTCCCCGAAAACCCGTGGTAGTCCGAAGCCATGAAGCCATGGGGACTGCGAACGGCCCTGATCATCTTCCTCGGCGCTTCCGCGGCGTGGCTGCACGGCGAGGGGCCGAGCCCGCAAAAAGGCAATCCGGCCCTGGTGGGGATCTGGGAGCGGGTGGATCTGAAGGACCCCGAACTGTTGCGGTACTACTTCTTCCACCCGAAGGGCATCGGTCTGTATCGCTACGGCAAGGACACCCTGAACCATACCGAGATCTTCGAGTACGACACCCGCGGGGACACGCTGCACCTGAGATTCAAGAAGTCGCGACAGCGGGTGGCGGTCCCCTTTTCGGTGGAACGGATGAACGGTCAGGCCTGGCTGAAGCTGAAGGAGGACCCGCGGGAGAGGCGGCGCTCGGTACGCTATCGGCTGCGACCCCGACCGGGGCGAAGCCTCCGGGCCCCATCGGGTCACCCTTTTGCGCGAACCTGGATCCGCCACGTGCCCCAGGGATTTCGAATGTACCAGTTTCAGCCGCCCAACGACGCCGGTCAGGGGCGGGGCTGGTTTCATCACGGCGATTTCGACGAGTGGACCACCGAGTCCTTGGCCTACCAGCGATCCGGCGACGTGCTTCGGCTGCGCTTCGACGAGACCCGACAAACCGAAACAACCCCGATTCGCGAGGTCCGTCGAGGCGGTCAGCGAGTGCTGGAACTCGAGCGAGACCCCCGCAATTTCTGGCACCATCAGGCGCTTCGGGACGCGGGCCCCTCGTTCATGAGCTCCGAAGAAGCGCTCCAGTTCTTCTTGGACCGAAACCGGTGACTCGGCGGGCCCTCAGCGCGGGCCGAGGATCGATTTGAGTTCCGGAAAACGCCGGTCGTAGTCGTTGCGGCTCGCCCGGATCACGGACTGGGCTTCGGCCCGGTCGTACACCTCGGCGATGTCGATGGGACGGTGGGAGTCGTGGGGACCCATCTTGTAGGTCAAAAAATAGTGCTGGAGCCGGTCCAGAAGCGTGTCCGGGATCTGGGAAAGCTCTCGGATGTCACCGAACACCCCGTCGTCCACCAAAACGGCAATCACTTTGTCGTCTGCCTGACCCCGGTCCACCATGCGAAATCCGCCGATGGGAATGGCTTTCAGAAGTACGTCGCCATGGCTGAACGTCTTCTCGGTCAGCACGAGGACATCCAGGGGATCTTGGTCGCCCTCCACCGCGCCGTGGACTTTGCACCGGGCCGCCACCTCGGCATCGCACAAGGTCTGAGGGACGAAGCCGTACAGCGCCGGGCACATGTTCGAGTAGCGCTGGGGCCGATCGACCCGCAGGTGACCGGTGTCCTTGTCGATCTCGTACTTGATGGTGTCGGTCGGAACCATCTCGACGTAGACCGCCACCACTTCCGGGGCCTCCTCGCCGATCGGAACGCCGTGCCACGGGTGGGATTTGAAGAGCTTGAGTAGAGCCCGGAGCTGGACGTCGTTCCCGCTTTGATTCACCCCCCGCATCAATCACAGCACGCGCGGGCTTGCCAGCCTCGGGAGGAGGCTCGGGTTTCTTCGCGCCCGCGGGACGCGCAGCGTGGCCCCCGCAGATCCGGTCCCGAATCGGACGGTCCGCTCGCTGCCGCAGGGTTCGGCCTGCGGCGGGGAAAGTTCCGCCAATTGCCGGTGATCACACATCATCAGGGCCTGGGCCATGTCTTCTGCCCGACCCCAGCGACGACCGACGGAGGCGAGCCCCCGATCCACCACTTCCGCCAAATCCTCGGGAAGCTCGGGCCGGACGTCCCGCAGACCGGGTGGCGGAAACATGGACGCGGCCGCCAGGGTCTCGGGCCGGCCGCAGCGGTACGGCGGCCGACCGGTGAGTCCCCGGTAGAGCACCGCCGCCACGCTGAACAGGTCCGAGCGGGGCCCGACCGGCTCCCTCCGGGCCTGCTCCGGACTCATGAACTCCAGGGTTCCAAAGTTGGGGCATCTCCCATCGGACACCCGCTGGGCCACGCCGAAATCCAGGAGCTTCACCTGCACCGCCCGGACCTCGGACCGGACGAGGAAAACGTTTCCGGGCTTCACGTCCAGGTGCAGGACACCCTGGGCATGGCAGGCGGCCAGCGCGTCCAGCAGCCGGGTGGCGACCCGGACCACGTCTCGAGGCCGCAGGCGGCGCTGCAAAAGAGCGGTCTCCAGGTCCCACCCGGACAGCAACTCCATGGCCATGTAGGCCGTGCCGTCCGGCTCTCGACCGGCGTCGAACACCTCGACCACGCCGGGGTGTCGGACCGAGGCCTGCAACGCCGCTTCATCGAAGAAACGGCGGGCGGCCTCGGCGTCCTTGTGAAGGAGGCACGGATGCACCCGCTTCAAGGCGACCGCCCTCCGGGTGAACAGGTGCTGGGCCCGCCAAACCTCCCCCATGCCGCCGGAGCCGAGACAGCGCTCGAGGCGGTAGCGCCCAGCGACGACGGCCGGCTGGCCCGCCGAAAGACGGGCCTCGGGGTGGGACCGTGTGGACACCGCCACCATACACCCTCCCATCGGCCCGGATCGGCTCGGTTGTAGTTTGGGACGCCCCGCGCAAGCGGACGGAACGGATTGTTCCGGTGGGGCCCGGGTGTTTCCATCGGCGCAGATGTCGATGTCGGAAGAGGATACCCTCGTCACCGCGACGTGGAGCCGCCGGCGCCGGTGGCTGGTGGGCGCCGCCGTGGGCCTGCTGGCCGCGGTGGTGACCGGATCGTTGGTGGGCTTCGTCGGACTGGCGTGGATCGCTCGGGACCTTCCGACCCTTCGTTCCCTCAACGACTACCAGCCCCCCCAAGCCACGCGGGTGTACGGCCACGAGGGCTCCCTGGTGGCCCGCTACGCCCGAGAGCGCCGCACCGTGGTGCCCTACGACCGCATTCCCGAGGTCATGGTGCAGGCCGTGATCGCCGCCGAAGACTCGGACTTCTTTCGACACGAAGGCGTGGACTACGCGGCGATCCTGCGGTGCGCCGTGCTGAACGTGATGAGCGGCCGCAAGCGATGCGGCGGTTCCACCATCACCCAACAGACGGTGAAGACCTTCTTTTTGACTCCGGAAAAGACCCTGCTCCGCAAGCTGAAGGAAGTGATCCTGGCCAAACGCCTGGAAGGGGCCCTCCGAAAGGAGGACATCCTGTTTTTGTATCTGAACCAGATCTACTTCGGGCACGGGGCCTACGGCGTGCAAGAAGCGGCCAAGGTCTACTTCGGAATCGACGTGGGCGAGCTCGATGTGGCGCAAGCTGCCTTGCTGGCTGGGCTCCCGAAGAGCCCCTCCCGCATCGACCCCTACCGGGCGCCGGAGCGAGCCACCGAACGCCGGAGGTACGTGCTCGGTCGAATGCGGGACCTGGGCTTCATCACTGCGGAGGAATACGGGCAGCACGAGGGGGCCCCCATCGTCCTGGACCGAGGCGAGATCGACCGGCAGGTCGACTCCTCCAACCACTACGCGGCCCACGTTCGAAGGCAGCTCGAGGAGCGGCTGGGCGAGGACGCGGCCGCCGACGGCGGGCTGAAGGTCCACACCGGTCAGGACCCCGAGATGCAGCGCTGGGCCGAAGAGGCGATCGACCGGGGGCTTCGGGCCTTGGACAAGCGCCAGGGCTGGCGGGGCCCCTTGATCGGGCTCGACCGGCCCCAGCTCGAAAGCTTGCGCCAGGCCCTCCGGAGCCGGCGGGAGCGGGTACGCATCAAAGGAGACGATGGCGCCCCCGTCGTCTGGGACCTGGGCCGATTGGCCCGGGCAGACCGAAAGGCCGACCCCGCCTCGTGGGCAGAGCTCGCCCAATTTCGACTCGCCCGGGCCGACCGGGTGGTGGCGGGCATCGTGACCGAGGTGAACGACGCGGCCCGACACGCCACCGTGGACCTGGGAGACCTGCAGATCCGGCTTCCCCATCGAAAGGCCCTGCGCTGGGCCCGTCCGTTTCGGCCCG